>DUQV01000183.1 GCA_012837605.1 Clostridiales bacterium
CATTTTCCATCTCCAGCATGATACTCATCAAATTCTCCGAGTAAGAAGTATCCGTTGATAAGAAGTTACCTGTTCTGTATTTTAATTCTTCTTCATCCTCCGGAATAATGTCTGACCAGTCCTCGGTTTTTAAGGCCTTTTCTCTTAAGGCTGTAATTTTATCCAGAGCAGCTTTTTTTACATCCTCATCCGACGCAGCATCAGCGGAATCCTCGTCCTCTTCATTTGTATTTTCAGTTGATATATATAAATACTCAATATCATATTGTCTGAATTCATCATAGTTTATTTCAGCTTTGATTGCCTCATCATCAATGTCAAATGAGTCTATAACATCCTGCTTGAATCGGCTGGCCAATGTATTCTTTGAAAAAACTTCCTTAAGAAATTCGGGGGTAAAGCCATTCTTTTCTAAAAATTTTTCGTTGTTTCCCATATCATTAATAAATGAACTCACACTCTCATCTATTTTATCTATTTCTTCCTGTGTCAAGGCATAGCCATTAGCAATTGCTTCATTATATAGAGTTTCCTCATATATAAAATTATTTATTGTTTCAAGCTTAACGCCGTCGCGAACCGTCATAGTCGTGGAATTTTTATAAGGCATGTCCCAATAGGAAGGGCCATACAGTTGGCTGATATAACTATGACTTACTTCGGCATTGTAGAAATGGTAGGTCATATCCTCAAGGTAATATTTTTTTTCATTAATGGTTACCAAGGGACTTTTATATAATTGATCAAACAGAATTCCAACAATTAATGCCAATCCCAGTATGGTACCGGTGACAATCCATACAACAGGGCTGATGGCAAACTGCTTTTTGTTAGGCTTTTTTGAGCCTTTAATTATTTTTTTTGATTTGTTCACTTTGTTACCTCCATAGTATTATCATGATGACTATTTTAAACATTTATTATAAGAAGTCAATAGACACCATATATTTTTCACATATTATTGTAATTTTACAGCGACTCCGATTGTTATAACAAAAATATTAAAAATATTTTACAATAATAATAAAACCACATTTTTGAAATATAGTGTGGTATACTGATTCTATGCTAAGTGATGATTTAGCCTTCTAATATATAATGGAAAGGGGTGTATATTATGAGTAAAATTATTACTATCAGTAGGCAGTTTGGAAGCGGCGGAAGAGAAATAGGAGAGAAGCTGGCCAAGAAGCTGGGTATTCCCTTTTATGATAAGGAATTAATTACAAGAGCAGCGAAGGAGAGCGGCTTTTCTGAAAAGGTATTTGAGAATGTTGAAAAAAAATCTGTAAACAGTCTCTTATATTCGATAGCCATGGGTATGAATGCATACGGCAATCAGGATATTGGCTTTACTCATCTTTCCTTGGATGATCAGGTATATCTGGCTCAAACAAATGTGATTCGTAAGATAGCTTCAGAAGGACCAAGTGTTATAGTAGGCAGGTGTGCAGATTATATCTTAAGAGATCATTCGGATGCTGTTCATGTATTTATATGGGCAGATTTAGCCTTCAGAAAGGAAAGAGTTATTAATATATACAAAATGCCTGAAGAGAAGGCGGAGGAAAATATTTTAAAGTATGATAAACGAAGGGCAAACTATTATAACTACCATACCGGTGAAAAATGGGGCAAGGCAGAAAATTATCATCTTTCCATACGAAGTGATTATGTAGGAATTGACAATTCGGTGGAGCTGATTGCGGATTATATTAATCGAAAGGGGAAAGCATAGCCGATGAAGCTTAAAGATAAAGTAAATCATGGATACATTCAAATCTCACTGTATGTAATAATAACAGCCGTTATTATTTATATACTTTCTTTATTGGCAAAAAACGCACCGGCAATATTTAATAATTTAATGGGGAAAGTAAACTGGCTGCTTAGAGTAATAAGACCTGTTATATTAGGATTTATCTTTGCTTATCTGATGGATCCGATTGTAAATTTCTTTGAATCAAAATTCCGTAAGCTTAAGCTGTTTAAAAAGATGAAAAGACCCAGAACTTGGGCAGCTGTTCTGTCTGTTTTTATATTTTTTATAGCTGTGGGCGGTTTGGTATCGCTGTTGATTTTTAGTGTAACAGATCAGCTTAGGCTTGCAAACTTTGATGATGTAATAAAGCTGGCAGAGGGATATATGAGGAGTCTGGAGTCGTTCTATAACTCTATTCTCCAAAACCTGGAAAAGCTGGACATTCAATCAACCCAGCTAGAGCAGTATGTAGAAGACACTCTGACGACAATATTAAATGCTTTGAAGGGCTTTGCGGAGAGTATAGTAAATACCATTACAAATATATCCAGTTACTTAACAACCATAATTTTTGGGTTTATTATAGGCTTTTATTTTATTATTGACGGAAAGATGTTTAATAAATATTTAAAAAAGATATGTTATGCACTGTTTTCAGATAAAGCCAACCGTAAAATATCGGTTATTATTTATGATTTGGACTATGCATTTTCAGGATATGTAAGGGGACAGCTGGCAGATGCTCTTGTCATGATGATACTTATAAGCCTTGCACTGTCAATAGTAGGTGTTAAATTTGCTTTAGTGATAGGTATTTTCGCGGGTTTGGGAAATCTGATACCATATTTCGGTCCGGTTGTGGCATATATAAGTACTGCTATTGTATGTATAATCAACGGAGATTTCCAAAAGCTTGTAATAGCTGTTATTGTTCTCTTCGTTATTCAATTCGTAGATGGGAACTTTATAGGGCCAAGGCTGTTAAGCAAATCCATAAAGATTCATCCGCTTATTATAATTGTATCTTTGATTTTTGGCAGTGCTATCGGTGGCTTTTTAGGAATGCTTCTTGCTGTACCGATAGGTGCATATCTTAAGCTGAATTTCGTAAGATTTGTGGACAACAGAATTCTTAAAAAGAAGGAGGAGGATGAGACAGCAGGCGATTCTGGGCTTGTAACCGTTAAAAAAAATAATTGAAAAATTTTTTTGTATAATATGGATACCTATTAATATCTAATTCGTCTAATATTTATCATACTAGGAAAAAGTAAGAAAAAGTTAAGATATTATTTAGACATAATTTAAGTATTTTGGTGTATCATTATAAGGAAATACTTGCTTTATGAAAGGCGTGGTTGAAGGCGTGGTTACTAAGAAGAGCAATAAATCTGATAATATTATTGAAGTAAGAAATGCCAAGAAAATATATAGAATGGGTAAGGAAAAAATAATTGCAGTAGACGATGTCAGCTTTACCGTTAAAAGAGGAGAGTTCTGCTGTTTGTATGGTGCTTCAGGTTCAGGTAAATCCACTTTGTTGAATCTTATGGCCGGCATAGAAAAGCTAACCGCCGGACAAATCATAATAAAAGGACATAACATACATAGAATGAGCGAAAAGGGATTGGCGAGGTTCAGACAAAATACACTGGGTTTCGTATTCCAATCGTATAATCTGTTAAATTCAATGACTGCTCTTGAAAATGTAGAGCTTCCGTTAGTATTCAAGCATATGCATAAGAAGCGAAGGCGAAGACTTGCCAGACAAATGCTGATAAATGTCGGGTTAGGCGACAGGCTAAAGCACAAGCCCACTGAAATGAGCGGAGGGCAGCAGCAAAGAGTAGGTATAGCAAGAGCCTTTGTATGTAATCCTGAGATTGTGTTTGCCGATGAGCCTACAGGAAATTTGGATTCTAAGACCAGCAGAGAAGTAATGGACATAATCAA
>DUQV01000024.1 GCA_012837605.1 Clostridiales bacterium
ACTAAGCCGTAGCAGAGCTAAAAAAGCACGTATTGAGAGCCTCAGATATTGTAAAGCTGATCTGCTTTACCAATTCATCAATATTTTTAGGCGTTACGAACATATTATACATCTGCGAACTGTTAACCTCAGATATGAATTTGAATATATCCTCTTCATTAAATCCTGTGGATTCCATATATTTAGTCAATGTATCAGCTACAATTGTTCCTGCATCCACTACTGTGGGGACACCTACAGCTATTACCCTGATACCGAGAGTTTCTTCATTAAGAGCCTTACGGTTGTTTCCTACTCCCGAACCGGGACTTATTCCTGCATCAGTCAACTGAACTGTTGTATTTAACCTGTTTATACTCCTTGACGCTAGGGCATCTATAACGATAATAAGCTTCGGATTAGTCTCTTTAATTATTCCTTTTATTATCTCTACAGTCTCCATACCGGTCTGAGCCATGACTCCGGGAGATATTGCACTGATATTGCCAAGATGATTTTTTTCCTTGAACTCATCTCCATATTCACGAATCAGATGCCTTGTAACAAACAAATTATCTACAACTTGCGGACCCAATGCATCCGGTGTGACTTCACGGTTCCCAAGACCTACAACCAGTATTTCTTCTTTATATAAATCTCCTGCAAGCCTTCTTAAACTCCTCTTAATATGTTCCGATACGGGCTTATGATAATCCTCAGATGAATTATTCAGTTCAGGTGCTTCGATTGTAATATATGTCCCCATAGATTTCCCCATCGCCTTAGCACCCGCCTCATCCAATATCTCAACTGTTGTTATACGAATATTGTTTTCCTTGTCAAAATCCTCAGTCAAGGTAACACCCTTAATTTCCACATCATCATCGGGAAAGCTCTCTCTAGCCTCGAGAGCCAAGTCGGTTCTTATTCTATAATCCATACTATCTCCGTTTCTGCTAAATAATTGAGCTTATTATACCTATAAATAATATATAATTATTTTCTGCAAGCCTTTAAATATTATACGTCACCTTAATAAACATAAAATTTCGACCGGAATGAATGGAGGTATGACTTGTAAATTATGTATTGACATAATTGAATCGGTATAATATTATATAATAGTATGTTTTCATTAGAACGACCGTGTCCGTATTTAATGAAACAAGATAAGAAAAAAATTGTAGCGCCAATCCAAGTTACGCATTTACACTCTCAATGTCTGTCCTTGGAGCAATTGGTTGTGATATTTATTATTATATTGGAGGTGTAAAGTTGGCTAACATTAAATCTGCGAAAAAGAGAATTTTGGTTAATGCTAAGAGAGCAGAAAGAAATAAAGCTATCAAATCAAAAGTTAAGACAATGATCAAAAAGGTAGAGACTGCTATTGCTGCCGGAGATAAGGAACTTGCAAAAGAGAATCTTACAGTTGCCGTCTCTGAAATCGATAAAGCTTGTTCAAAAGGTGTTATTCATAAGAACACAGCTGCAAGAAAAGTGTCCCGCTTAGCTAAAAAAGTAAATAACATGGCGTAAATATAATAAATATAATATTTAAGGGCTGCTTATAGCAACCCTTTTTTGTTCTTTAATATGAATCGTGTTATAAATAATCAGATTAATAATATCTTTCTGACTCTGCCCTGACAAAATTGAACAGCATACTGACTGCTTCCCTTCTGGTTATATTATTCTTTGGACTAAAATAGATGCTGTTTTGTTCAGGAAAAAGCTTCAAGCCTTTAACTAAAGCAACTGCTCCAAGATAATCCCGGTTGATTTGACCTTCATCAGCATATCCTGTTGTGTATATTCCCGGTATTTTTGATATTTTCTCAAGGCCAAGTCTCTTAATAAAGTTATATGCCAACTCTTCTCTTGTAATAAGCTTAGTTGAAGCCTTAGCTGTTTCGCTGTCAGAAATCCAATATCCAAGCTTCTCAAGCAGCTGATTAATCTCGCCTTCAGTAATATAGTTTCCGGGAAGGAAATATCCTCCTTCAAAACCGATATTCATATCTGCTAAAAGCAAAATCTCCCTGTTCTCATCAGTATCTCTTATGTCACTGTATTGATAAGGCTCTGATGTTTTAAATACCTCTCCCTGATAATCCAACTGCTCTCCCGAAAATGGAGATATATAACTCGGATATATGTCAGGACAATAGACAAGACGTATTTCATAAGCCACTTTATATGCTTCCGAATAATCATAATAGCGTTCTTTTGATTTATAATTAGGGTCATACTGATTGATAACATTGATCTCATATAACAGATCAAATCCATCTTTACTTATATAATGGTCAAATGCTTCATCAGGAGCCATAGCACCCTTAGGTGATTCAAAGATAATATCATCATCCCAATTAGTATAAAAATTATAAATCTTTCCTGTTACACCGTCTACAGAACCATTGATACCATTATAAGGGAATTCAACCTCTTCATTAAAACGATTATATCTATAAGAATAGCCTCCATAGACAGGAATATTATCCTCTTTGTAATATGCAACATAATCATCTCTTTTTTCTGCCAGCTTAGTCTTGTCAAAGCGATTTCTTACCTGGCTCTTTAAGAATTTTTCTAAGATTTCCTGGCCTTCATCCCGTGTATACTTAATTTCAACCGGAAGCCACTCACCCGTAGTAGGATTATAATTGTTCTTTATACTGGCATTAAAGCTTAAAATTTTACCGGTCTTTGCATCCACAGTCGCATTGGCATATGCACGGTATCGGTCTTCATTCTTATTATAATCTATCGGTCTGTTATCACTTAATGTTATATTCCATACATACGAGCGTTCATTATCCTTAGTACTGTATGACTGATTCAGTACCGCAGTATAGGTAATAAGACTGTCTTCAATATAAAGATATTTATTAGAGGTAACTGCTTCTATTGCTTTATCCTTTGATATAAGATTTTCAAGCTCACGAATCTTGGCAATCTCTTCTTCAGTCAGCACTACAGAGCCTGCATCCGCTACAGAAGATGAATCATCAGCAATTTCCTTTTTTAATTCCTCGTTTCTTGCAGTATCTGTCTCAATCCACTCGGATTTGGTCAGGTAAACTTCACCTGTGTTGGCATCGATAGAGATATAAGAAATCTCAGGCTCATATACTAAAAATGCTTTCTTGACATACTCACTGTTACCGCTGTCAAATATCCTGTAGTAATTAGTCTTGTAGGAAAGCTTCATATTAAGATTTTCACCTATGATTTTTGCCGCATCATCCTTAGAAAGCTTCACATTTGAAGAGGGTATCTTAACACCTCTCAGCCAATCAATATATGCAGATCTAATCTCACCTGTAGCAGCATTTACCCTGACTATTACGGTATTATCCGGGAAAATTATCCCATTTTCTTTCCTTTGAAAATTATAAGTATAGGAATTATTATATACTCCGTCATAATCTGCACTTACAAAATCCAATTTGCTGTAAATATCCGGAGCAATCAGCTTAATAAATGCTTCTGCTTCATCCTGCAGCTCATTCTTAAGATATGACGGCACACCTGTACGATTTTCGGAATAATTATAGGCTGAATAACCGGTAAAATTAAGGTCTTTATCTAAGCTTACATCAATATAGCTATAATCCGTCGGATTTCTCCAATTCAAACTCCAATAAACATCCGAATAAGAACCGGAGCCATAATAATAATAGTTAAATTC
>DUQV01000025.1 GCA_012837605.1 Clostridiales bacterium
CCGGAACAATAGAAAAATCAAAAATAAAAGAAATCTATATAGGCGACATAATAATAAAGATAGATTAATCGGACCAATTCAATACTTAATAAAAAAGAATCCATTTGAGTTTTATACTCATTAGAGACGGGGATGCGGCTTAAGTGGGTCTGCTTATTATTATAATAAAATAAAGAGTAAGCGAATAACTGATGTTAATTCGTTTACTCTTTAATTTTATTATTTACATTTCTGATAATATAATCTATAATACATATCTGAATAGTATGAATTAAATATATAAGTGGTAGATTAAGACATACTTTGTTTAGTATAGAATCTACATTAAGGTATACCGGTGTTTACTTGAATATAATCAATATTAATGATAAGGAGAAACGCTTATGAGTATTAAAAGAATAAACACCCTCTGCGTTCATGGAGAGAAAGATAATAATAACAGTACGGGTGCGATAACTGTTCCGGTTTATCAATCTGCTACTTTTGCTCATCCCGGTGTGGGGCAAACTACAGGATACGATTACTCACGTTTACAGAATCCGACCCGTGAAGCACTTGAGAAAACCATTGCATTACTTGAGAATGGTACGGATGCAATGGCATTTTCCACCGGTATGGCAGCAATGGCGGTCTTGTGTGAATTATTTTCACCGGGGGATCAAATCATCGCTACAAATGATTTGTATGGTGGATCGGTACGTTTTCTTAACAATGTTGTAAAGAAAAACGGTGTTGCTGTAGACTACTTGGATACAGGGGACATAGAAAGCCTAAAGAAAAAGATTCTGCCAAACACCAAGGCAGTCTTGGTTGAAACTCCTTCGAATCCGATGATGCAGTTAACCGATATTGCAGCTGTTTCAGTTGTCTGCAAAGAAAAGAATATCCTGCTTATCGTGGACAATACATTCTTAACACCGGTGTATCAGAAGCCCTTGGAGCTGGGAGCGGATATTGTACTGCACAGCGGTACAAAGTACCTTGGAGGACATAATGATACCCTTGCCGGATTCCTGGTGACTAACAACATTGAATTATCCGAGAAGCTGCGATTTCTGTGTAAGACCATCGGAGCATGCCTTGCACCTTGGGACTGCTACCTGATTCTAAGGGGAATCAAGACACTTGCAATACGTATGGAGCGAATTACCGATAATGCCCGTAAGATTGCAAGATGGCTCGGCAGCCGAAGCAAGGTCAGGTCGGTTCGTTATGCGGGGGAGAGTGGTATGATATCATTTGAGACAGATACTGCCGAAACCGCAAGGAAGGTACTTAGCGGTGTAAGGATAATTCTGTATGCTGAATCACTTGGCGGAGTGGAATCGCTTATTACATACCCGATACTGCAGACACATGCTGACGTTCCTGAAGATGCGAGGGAAAGCCTAGGAATAAATGACAGGCTGCTCAGGCTTTCTGTCGGTATTGAGGAT
This sequence comes from Clostridiales bacterium, assembly GCA_012837605.1. Taxonomy (GTDB): domain Bacteria; phylum Bacillota; class Clostridia; order Lachnospirales; family Lachnospiraceae; genus Mobilitalea. The sequence continues at coordinate 1,437 of DUQV01000025.1, forward strand.
GTGGATGATTTGATAGCTGATTTGGAGGCGGTGCTGGAATGAAATATGATTTTGATAAAGTAATCAATCGAAAACATACGAACTCAATAAAATGGGATTTTGCTGCCGAACGGGGTATGCCGGAAGGACTGCTGCCTATGTGGGTTGCAGATATGGATTTTGCGGCACCACAGGAGGTTTTGGATGACATTCAACAAGCTGTAAATCATGGAATTTTCGGATATACGGAGGTTAAGCAGGATTATTACGATATATTGTCCGACTGGTTCGATAAGCGTTATGGCTTCAGATTTAGCCGCCAGGATGTAGTGAAGACCCCGGGAGTTGTGTACGCTCTTGCGGCATGTGTCAGAGCTTTAACTGAGCCGGATGAGGCTGTACTTATTCAAACACCTGTGTATTATCCCTTTTACGATGTTATAAGGAGTAACGGACGAAGACTTGTAACAAATCCTCTTAAGTATGTCAATAGGAAATATTCAATAGATTTTGCTGATTTTGAACGCAGAATTATAGAAAATTCTGTGAAAATGTTTATTCTTTGCAGTCCACACAATCCTGTAAGCCGTGTCTGGTCACGAAGTGAGCTGGAACACATAAACGAAATATGCAAAAGGTACGGTGTGAAGGTCGTATCCGATGAAAATCACTGCGATTTTGTCTATTCTCCGTATGAGCATATTTCATATGGACTGATTGATGAGAATGCGGTTATTGCCACCTCCCCGAGCAAGACATTTAATCTGGCAGGATTTCAGGTAGCTAACATTATCGCACGAAACAAGGAGCTTCATCGTCTTATAAGAGCGGAAATTAGCAAGACAGGGTACAGCCAGCTTAACACCCTCGGTCTTGTTGCATGTCAAAGTGCTTATACATATGGCGGTAAGTGGCTTGAAGAGTTAAAGGGGTATTTGGAGAAAAATATCCGTTATACCCGTGAATTTTTATCTGAGAGATTGCCAAAGATACACCTTGTTGAACCGCAGGGAACCTATCTGCTCTGGTTGGATTTTTCGGCATATGGGCTTACACAGACAGAACTTGACAGGATAATCGTTGAAGAAGCGGGACTGTGGCTTGATTCCGGTACCATGTTCGGCAAAGAGGGCGAAGGATTTCAGCGGATAAATATTGCCTGTCCGAGAAAGATACTTGAAACAGCCCTTAATAGTTTGGAAAAGACATTTGCCAAACGTGTTTAAAAGAAATGAAAAATTATTTAAAATAACTCTTGACAATCAGTTCCTAATTGCGTATACTCAAAACATACTAAATCTATATGTATTCTATGTATTAAAATAAGGAGGACTATCACAGTGGCTAATATTTATCAAAATCTAACAGACTTAATCGGACGTACCCCACTTCTGCAGCTGAATAAATATGGTGCAGAGAAAGATGTTTCAGGTAAAATTATTGCAAAGCTGGAATATTTCAATCCGCTTGGAAGTGTAAAAGACAGAATAGCCTATGCCATGATTACTGATGCTGAGGAGAAAGGGCTTATTAAAGAAGGAACGGTTATTATCGAACCGACCAGCGGAAACACAGGAATCGGGCTTGCCTTTGTTGCAGCAGCGAAGGGATATAAACTGATCCTTACGATGCCTGAAACGATGAGCATAGAGCGTCGGGCATTAGTTGAGGCTCTTGGTGCAGAGATTGTACTGACACCCGGGTCGGCAGGCATGAAGGGTGCTATCGAAAAGGCCGGAGAACTTGCATCAGAGTACCCAAGTGCCTTCATTCCACAGCAATTTGAAAACCGGGCAAATCCGAAGATACATCGTGAAACTACTGCACAGGAAATTCTTAATGATACGGATGGAGAGATTGCGGCATTTGTAGCAGGAGTCGGTACCGGTGGTACGGTTTCCGGTGTTGGTCAGGTACTGAAGGAAAAAGTGCCCGGTGTGAAAATCTTTGCAGTTGAACCGGCTGCTTCTTCGGTATTGTCAGGCGGTCAGCCTGGAGCACACAAGATTCAGGGAATCGGAGCGGGTTTTGTACCCAAGGTCTTTGACTTTGGCGTAATTGACGAAATTATCACCGTTTCCAATGAGGATGCATTTGAGGCATCACGGGCGGTTGCTGCAGCCGAAGGGCTACTGGTCGGAATATCGTCGGGTGCGGCTTTGTATGCGGCGACACAGGTGGCAAAGCGTCCGGAATATGCCGGTAAAAATGTGGTTGTTATACTACCGGATACGGGTGAACGTTATCTTTCAACTCCGCTGTTTGCAAAGAACTGAAAAAATGAGTAGGAAGCAGTTGAACTAATGAGCTACTTCCTACTCGATTTATTAAATGGTAAACCAGTAGACAGTGTTTTCGTTAATTTTTTCAAATTGCAGTTTTATAGCCATATCCACTCTTTTTTTTCGATAGTTTTTCTCTGTTTTGATATCTATTGATATAACATTTTTGTAGGTGACGGTACCAACCATATTTTAATGTTTGTCATAAGCCTTCCAGTAAAGTATAATCAAGGCAAGTCAATATAATTTATTTTTGTTATTAAGAAAGGGATAATCCTATGAAAGCATACCAATTCAGAATTGAAATCAAGAATTCAAAGCCTCCTATATGGCGCAGATGTATTGTTCCCGCAGGTATAACATTTTCACAGCTAAGTGTTGTTTTGGATATGGTTATGGGATGGTCGGGATATCATTGGTCAAAGTTTGAGTTTTATCACCTCGGTCTCGAACTAAAAGAGGATGACGAATTATTTGATTTTGTACCATTCGGAGAATACTCTTTATTAGACTCATCAAGAACTTATATTGATGAATATATGGAGAAACAGAATTTGTTTACATATACTTATGATATTGGTGATAAATGGACGCATAGGGTGACGATTGAAAATGTAATCATGGATTATCCTTATAATTACCCAAAGGTCATAAAATACAAAGAAGATACCCCTATAGAGGATTGCGGTGGAATATATGGCTATTATAAATGTCTGGAGATAATGGCTGATGAGAAGCATCCTGAAAATAAGGAGATTAGAGAATGGGCAGATATGCAAGGCTATAATCTAAAATATAATATGGATATAGTTAACAATGAGCTAAGAAGACAATGCTTTATAAATTATTGTAAAGCTGATAAGAGAAAAAAGCATGAGATATATAATGATATGTTATATGGTAAGTACGGTTTAACCGGTTCTAAGACAGCTAAGAATACGATGAAACCAATAGAGCCAATTCAAAATAATGATATAGCAATAAAACCGTCATTTGAAGACCAAATACGTAAATTGGCAAGAAATAAGGAGCTTTATGAAAAGATTGAAAATATAAAAAATTCAGGTCTAGAAGTTGAAGCCATAGATAACGTTATTAAATTAGAGATAAATGATGCTCTTGCAAGGATGCTTATAAAAGAAGGACTGTTAGATGGATTTTATCTTATTGATAATCTGAAATCTTATACTAAGGCTGAACTAAAGGATATAGCAGATATATTTTGCATGTCTAAAATATCGGCATTAAATAAAGATGATTTAAAACAAGCCATAGTTGAAAAAATGCTGACACCTGAAGTGTTAAGGGATGCCTTTTTGAAATTAGGCGATGATGAAATACATGCATTTGAAAAAGCAGCTGCTTACACTGTAGGATACACAGTAAGTGAAGAGGATGTTATCCTATATTCGGAATTATTTGATATGGGATATATTCATATAAGTATGGATAATACCGTAAGAGTACCGCATGATGTAGCACATGTCTATAATCAGATTAACAACGAAAAATTTCAAAAACAGAGAAAACGTATAAGCTGGCTTTTATCCTGTTTTGAGACAGCTGCTAGTCTCTATGGAGTGGTACCTATCAATATTATGATTAGGCTATATAATCAAAGAAAAGGAAAGAAAACAGATTGGCAGACATTATCATCGGACTTTGAACAAATACCTTATATGCATAAGAAATTCGAATTGATAGATAATATATTTATATATGATGAACTTTTATATGGTTCTGACCATTATACGAAGCTTCTTAAAATACAAGGAGACAAGGAATTTTACATTCCGACAGAGAATGAGATAATAGAGATTTCAAGGTATGGTTTTATACTTCATAATCCTCATATGGATGAATTTATATCTTTATTAAATCAGCATAACATATTATTTGGTGAAGAAGCGGTAATGATGGCTGCCATTATTAATGAAATTATTAATAGTGGCGGCGATATAAGTGATGTGTTTGATACTTTAGATAAGAGAAGAGTTATCTTTAATAGTAAGGATATACTTGCTAAATTCGTTTCCATCCTAAATAATGTATGGAATAATACAAGGATGTTATATAACAGAGGGCACAAGCCGGCAGAATTATATAATAAAGAGAATCAGTTGTATGGAGCTGCAAGACCTATGCCTACGATTGTGCCGGGCAGCAGCAAAGCTGCAAAGATTTTAATTGAAGGGAAGGAAGAGTTAAATAGTATGGGCTTTAATGTCGATTTGGATATAAATGCGGAAGAGATTCCCGTTTATTCCATGCCGTCAGGTATAGATGGTACGATTAGAAAAGAAACAAAGAAGATATATCCCAATGACCCGTGTCCTTGCGGTAGTGGAAAAAAATATAAGAGATGCTGCGGGCGATAATTGACAGTATCCTTAATATGTAGTCAAACAACTATTATTTTGGTGAAGTAATAAAAGTCAAAGCTCTATTGATTAAATTATTGATAGAGCTTTGAACTTACTTCTTTTTATGCTGGCGGTAATGCATAGGAGAAATCCCTACTATTTTCTTAAATTGTTGACTGAAATAGTTTTGATTGTCGTATCCAATTGTACTGCTGATCTCTGATATATGCTTTTGATACTTCAAAGGCAAGGAAAGTGAAATGAAAAGGATTATCGGTACTTGCCTGTTCGCGATGGATAACACTGGGATGGTATATGACGATGTCACTGGCATTCACATAATTTTTTGATATAGTTCCGCTGTCTTTAAAAATAAACAGAAGCTCATAAAAACCATGACTGTTATTCTTACTGTGCCAATTCTTGACATTCTTAACAAGCCCCGTATAAAGAATGCGAGGACGGTATTTTATGAAGGTATCATATTTTGATGAATCTGATTCAAAGTAGTAGTGTGTATAAGCCATGGCTAGTTGGAAAATCTTGTGGCAGATAAATGAAGCATTAATAAGATGTTTTAGGAGGTAAGAGGTTCATGAAATTAAAAACTAAAGATGAATTTAACAAGTTCTTAGAAGAAATAGAGTAAACGGTAGATAGTGGGTACTGCTATAAATATTGGCTCTTATTGCAATAAATGAGGCTGGATTCGAACCCGCGACATCCTCGCAGCAGCATTTTTGCTGCGTTTACACTTGCAAAAAAGCCGCGGGAAGAATAAGAATGTCGGCGTGAGAGCCTCCATTCTTATTCTTCCTAGTCTCAGTTTGGTTGAGTTGGAATCTGATCTGGTGAATAATATAAACGAGACCCATCCTAAAGGATGAGTCTCATTTATATTAAGCGCGAGACGGGATTCGAACCCGCGACCCTCGCCTTGGCAAGGCGATACTCCACCACTGAGCCACTCGCGCATTTATGATGTGCCGCTTTGTTTCGGGCACATGTCATAATATACTACAGATATAAGGGTTTGTCAATACCTTAAAAGATAATTATCTTATTTTCGGTATTATATATATTGTTTGGGCAATTTAGCTAATTAGCACCGTCAGAATGTAGTCGTTTTTCTCGAAGGACTTGTTCATCAGAGCTTCTGATTTCGTTAGTTTTACGTCTATCCAGAGTTCCTCGGCTGCTATCATCAGGTTGGCAAGCATTATTCCCATATCAATCATTTTCAGTTTATCCAAGGGTCTTGCTATCCAAGGATTCTTCTTGGCGAATATATGGATTCTGTTTTTATATACGACGAAACGCCAAGGCTGATTGTTTAAGCTGGACGGAGCCAGACGGGCTGCTTCGAGCATCTTGCGGATATCGGAGGATACTTCTTCCTTATATACCACAAGCTCGGATTCAGGATAACGCTTTGCAAGGAATGATTCTCTATAGAGAGGTTCTTTTGATTTTCCGAAGGCAAGTGAGATTACGTAATCGAATCTCATGGTGTTTTTTAGTCCCCATCCCGGACTTGCACCGCCCATAAAACAGGTTCCGAGTCCTTTTGATTCTATATATAGGCTTAACTGCTGCATAATATATCCTGCATTCAGCAGATAATCATCCTTCTTTTCGGAGGAAAGACTGATGTAATAAGGTGCTCTGACAGCGAAAGGTCCGTTAAATCCTTGGTTTCTCTCAATGTTGCTTATCAGCTTGAATTCCACCTTTATTCCCTGTGTCAGCATGGACAGGCTGTCAGCGAATTTCAGGATATCATCAAGGGTCTCCCATTCTATGGTTTCATAATAAAATTTTCTTATACTTTTTCTTGAAAATATTGTATCGTACATATTCATATATCAGCACCTCACTTTACTGGTTGGAAGCTCTTTTATCCAATTCTCTTTTTCTATAATATAACGGCGAGATTCCATAGTATTTTTTGAACAGCTTGCTAAAATGATAGACATCATCATATCCAACTTGATTTGCAATACTTTTTATGCTGTTATCATTTGACTTTAACAATATATCCCGTGCCTTTTCTAACCGGATTTTTATAAGGTAATTTATTGGGGATTCTCCGGTTTCTTCTTTGAATATTTTTGATATATATACAGGGCTTAGATACATATTATGTGCAATTTGCTCCAAAGATATCTTCTCGTTGTAGTTTTCATTCAGATAATTTATGATTTGCTTTACAGCGTAGTTCTTATTGTATGATTCGAAGCTGCACTGTGACTGCTCGAAATTGTCATCACGGTAGATTTCGCGCATTACAAGAAGAAGCATCTGCATAAGATGTGCTTTGATCATGAAGTATTTGCTCATATTGCAGCTCTCTTTTTCGGCGATCATATCATAACAGTGTATCATAAGCTTCTGCTTAAGCTCTGCGGTTGTATGCAGGACACAGGTTCCGTCCTTTAGCTCGATTGAATTCGTAGCCATATTTATAAAATGAAAATCATTAAAGCCTGCTATAAATTCTATGGTAGGTTCGTCTTTGTTTATTACAAGATGTGTATGCTTTACACCGGGATTGCATATTACAAGATCTCCTGCTTCCACATCATATTCCATATCATCTACTATGTATTTACCCTTACCGGATAGGATATAAGCAAGCTCCGCATAATCATGGTCATGTAATACACCATTATTGGTCATCTTGCATTTGGATACGTAAAAAACGGTTGGATTAAAATCATTATATGTAAGATCATAATCATTTATCATATGGTTCACCTTCCTATGGCAAATAATATAAGCCACCAGCATGATTATAACATTTTTTGCGATAATAAGAAACATTAATTTATACTTATAGAAAACGACATTAGGTTTGTAATAATCTACATTTTATTTTTTTATTCTTCATATATCATTATATTATATAAATGTTTTGCAGACAACCGAGGAGGAATAATATGACAGCAATGAAATGGGCCTTTTCATTTATGAAAAAATACCGCAAAAGGATTATATTTGCCTTATTCTTGGCAACAATATCTGCCATTATGACCATAGTTAATCCGCAGATATCGGGGATAGTGGTAGATGATGTTATCAAGGGTGGAAACCGTAAGATCCTGCCGAAGCTGGTAGTGATTATGGTATTGGCCACCTTTATTCGCACGGCATTAAGATTCTGGTTTGCGATGATATTTGAAAAGACCTCACAAAACATTCTTTACTTAATGAGAGATTATGTATACCGCAAGATGATGAGGCAGGATTTTTATTTTTATAATACCAACCGGACAGGGGATTTAATGTCCAGACAGACAGGTGATTTGGATGCTATAAGGCATTTTGTTGCCTATGTTATATATTCGGTTTATGAAAATGCTTTGTTATTTGTAATTGCTCTTGTAATGATTTTCGTAGTGGAATACAGGCTGGCTTTTTGTATGATAGCGGTAATGCCTTTGACGGTTTTCGTTACTTATAAGCAGCTTAATGCTGTTAAGCCTGCATTTCATAATATCAGGCAGCATTTTTCGAGTCTGAATACATTTGTTCAGGAGAATATCAGCGGGAATCGTGTTGTTAAGGCATTTGCCAAGGAAGATTATGAGATTGCAAAATTCAACCGTGAAAATGACGGATTTAGGGATGCCGAGCTAAACGCAGCCAAGATCTGGAGAAAATATGTGCCGATATTTGAATTTCTGGCCAATGCACTATCTGTAATACTGTATCTTGTCGGCGGAATTATGGTTGTGAAAGGTTCTATGTCTTTGGGTAAGCTGGTAACAGTAAGCGGTTATCTTTGGATGCTGAATCTTCCTCTTCGTCAAGCCGGTTGGCTTGCCAATGACTATCAGAGATTTGTAACCTCAGTGGAAAAGGTATATGCCACAATCAGTATAGAGCCAACTATTAAGGAACCTGATGATGCGGTTGTAAGACATCGCTTCAAAGGGGATATTGAGTTCTCGGGAGTCAGCTATTATGTTGAAGATGAAAAGATACTAAAAGACATTAACTTTAAGGTAAAAGCAGGACAAACCGTTGGTATCATAGGCTCGACCGGTTCCGGCAAGACTACTCTCATGAATCTTCTATGCAGATTTTATGATGTTACATCAGGCGAGATTACTCTTGACGGAATTAATGTGAAGAATATAGACCTATTCAGTCTTCGTGATAATATTGGGCTTGCGATGCAGGATGTGTTTCTGTTTTCCGATACTATTGAAGGAAATATTGCATTTGGCAGACCTGACTGCAGTATGGATGAGGTAATCCGTGCCGCAAAGATTGCAAATGCCCATGAATTCATAATTCAGATGCCTGATGGGTATGACACAATAATAGGAGAGAGGGGAGTAGGTCTGTCCGGAGGGCAAAAGCAAAGGATTTCTCTGGCCAGAGCACTTCTAAAGGATCCGCCCATTATTATTCTGGATGATACCACCTCGGCGGTAGATATGGAGACGGAAGCACTTATTCAGGAGGAGCTTGCAAGAATAGGAAAAA
>DUQV01000026.1 GCA_012837605.1 Clostridiales bacterium
ATATCTTCCAAGCTATGGCATGCTCTCTGCCGCCTCCACCAACGATTAGTATTTTCATGATAAATTCCTCCTGTTAACAATTTTGTAATGGTGCCTGTCACTGTTACAAAATTGTTACAATATTATCTTCCACCCGAACACGATTCTCTGAGATAAGCTTTACCGCTTCGGGAAGTATTATCCATTCGGCCTCCTCCATCACTCTCTTTTGAAGAGTTTCGGGAGTATCATCACTTTTTACAGGAACAGCCTTTTGAAGTATTATCGGACCGGTATCAGTTCCTTCATCTACAAAATGTACTGTTGCACCGGTCAGCTTGACTCCGCGCGAAAGTGCAGCTTCATGAACCTTAAGTCCGTAATAGCCATCCCCGCAAAATGATGGAATTAAGGAAGGATGTACATTAATTATCCTGTTTTTATAATGCTTTATGATTTTTAAAGGTAATATCAGCAAATAGCCGGCAAGAACAATCAGATCAACCTGATAACCGACCAGCCGGCTGTATAATGCCTCGGCGAACTGCTCCGGCGTATTATAATCTTTTTTGCTTATAACAACCGTGGGTATGTTATAATTCTTTGCTCTTTCCAGTGCATAAGCCTTTTTGCTGCTGCTTATTACAACCTCAACAGATACACCCGGAAGGGTTCCCTTATCTATCTGGTCGAGTATAGCCTGAAGATTTGTTCCTCCTCCGGATACAAGAACAGCAAGTTTTAGCATAAAGTGATCCCCCTTGAACCTTCACATATCTCACCGATTATATATGCCTTATCGCCAATCCCTGAAATGATATCCACTGCCTTATCAGCCTGCTCAGGTGATACTGCTATAACCATACCAATACCCATATTATAGGTATTATACATCACATGATCTTCTATATTGCCGTCCTTCTTCAGCATCTTAAAAATAGGAGGAATCTCATAGCTGTCAGTACGAATGATTCCATGCATACCTTTCGGGAGCATTCTTGGTATGTTCTCATAGAAGCCTCCTCCTGTTATATGGCTGCAGGCTTTTATATTAATATTATTGTTCTTTAAACTCTGTAAGCACTTTACATAGATCTTTGTGGGAGTAAGCAATGCTTCTCCAAGACTGGTTCCCAGAACCTCATAATAGGTATCCAGCACAGATCTTTGCATTCTAAAGATCTGTCGGACTAAGGAATAACCATTGCTGTGTATTCCCGATGATGCTATGCCTATTATTACATCCTTCTGCTTCACACTCTTGCCGGTAATCAACTCATTCTGATCAGCAATTCCAACTGCAAATCCTGCAAGATCATATTCATCTTCCGGATAAAAACCGGGCATCTCGGCAGTTTCGCCGCCGATTAATGCCGCACCTGCTTCTATGCATCCGGTTGATACACCCTTAACAATAGATGCAATTTTATTCGGATCATTTTTACCGCAGGCTATATAGTCAAGAAAGAATAGAGGCTCTGCTCCTGAGCAGGCAATGTCATTGACACACATAGCTACACAATCAATACCTACAGTATCATGAATGTCCATCAAAAAAGCAATTTTCAGCTTTGTTCCCACACCATCCGTTCCGGATACAAGAGTCGGATTCTCCATATTCATAAATCTCTTAAGGGAGAATGCACCTGAGAATCC
>DUQV01000027.1 GCA_012837605.1 Clostridiales bacterium
CTCTCCGATAAAACCTCCGATAGCCAGAGAAACAATCATAAGCATTATATTGGTGCTTGTGATTTTACCATCAGTGACTGTCAGTATTCCCTCTAAAGCTCCGCTAATACCGATAAACATAACAGCAAGTCCAAGAGCTTTCATAATAGTCTCTTGAAAACGCTGCTTTAATCCACCCTTAATAACCGTTCCTATGGTTGCACCTATTAGAATCAGGGCAATATTGCCCAATGTACCCAAGCCTATCATATTTTATAATGCCGGATTCAGGTACGCTCCAGCGTACTTGTGTGCCGTCTCCTCCTCCAATCAATAATCTGATAACACCTTCTACACTAAACCTGTTGTCTGTTCCACTTCACGAAGTGCATGTATCGTTCTTTCAAACAGCTCATCAAGCTCCCATCCAAGCATGGCTGCACCGTTACTTATAACCTCCCTTGAACAACCAGCTGCAAATTTTGGAGTCTTGAATTTTTTCCTTAATGAACTCACTTCAAGATCCATAGTGCTCTTTGACGGACGCATCACAGCACAAGCTCCGATTAATCCTGTAAGTTCATCTATAGCATACAACACCTTCTCCATCTCATGCTCCGGCTTAACATCCGAACATATTCCGTATCCATGACTTGCTACAGCATGTATGAGTCTTTCGTCCAGACCCCTCTCCCTCATAATTTCCTGTACCTTTACACAATGCTCATCAGGAAACATTCCAAAATCAAGATCATGCAGTAATCCCACAACACCCCAGAAATCTTCTTCACCATGACCTAATTCTCTGGCAAAATATTTCATGGCTCCCTCTACAATTCTGGCATGCTTCAAATGAAATTCATCCGAATTGAATTCGCATAACAGCTCCCATGCTTCTTCTCTGGTTGGTATCTTACCCATAATAAAATCCCTCCGAATATATTATAAGCATAAGCTGATTTATCTAACTTATGCTTTTATAATTGATTGCTATCTATGAATATACAACATCAAACAAATAAATACAAGTACTCATCCAAATCATAACGTCAATCCGGCAATATCTTTAATAACCTCGCCGGCTATTATAAGCCCCGCAACCGAAGGTACAAATGACACACTTCCCGGTATCTGTCTCTTGGCAGTGCATTTTCTGTCCGTTCCGGGGGGACATATCCAATCACTATAACAGTTGCCTTCTGTTCCTTCCAAAGGCTTTATAGCAGGCTCTTTCGAATATACAACCTTTAGCTTCCTAACTCCCCTGGCTGCCAGCTCCTTACGCATAACCTTGGCAAGCGGACAGACAGAGGTTTGGTATATATCAGCCACCTCGAATCTTGTAGGATCCAGCTTATTTCCTGCTCCCATACAGCTGATTACAGGAACATTCTTCTCCTGACATCTCATTACAAGCTCAATCTTTCCGGACACCGTATCTATAGCATCCACAACATAATTATATAAAGAGAAATCAAATCGGTCAGCTGTCTCTTTCGTAAAGAAGCATTGGTACATAGCAACCTCTGCCTTAGGATTAATTTCAAGAATTCTGTCCTTCATAACCTCAACCTTATATCTCCCAATGGTCTTTGTAGTAGCAATAATCTGCCTGTTGAGATTAGTAAGGCATACCTTATCATCGTCTATCAAATCGAATCGGGTGATACCACATCGAACCAGGGCTTCTACCACAAAGCCTCCCACACCACCGATTCCAAATATAGCTACTCTTGCGTTCCTAAGCTTCTCCATGGCTTCCTTGCCGAGTAAAAGCTCCGATCTGGAAAATTGATTCACTCTTATGTCTCCTATCTGTTACCTGAACTTGATTCTGACAGTATTTCGGCTATTCTTTCGCCGGATAATTATTTCTTGCTGTTCCTCAAAATATAACGCATTCTTTTTCTAAACCTCAATAATGCAGATTGATTCCTTCTTTTTATTTTCCTTCTTTTCTTTCTTTGTAATTTCTTCAATCTGTTCAATCTGTTTTTTGCAGTATTATTCCTGACAGCTTTTTTTCCGGTATTATTATATCCTTTAATTTTTACTTTTGCCATACTATTTCTCATCTCATTTTTAATTACATATTTACTTTTTCCTTCCGGCTCTTTTTTAGTCTTTTCTCTAATCTTTTCTTCTGCCTTTCCTTCTGTTTCATGCGTAAATATATTATTACATTCTTCCATGCCGGAATCAAGGGATGATTTCTCATCAATCACAATGATATCAACCTTGATATCATCTTCTTTTATAGTTCTGTATTGAATGGATATATCGCTGTCATCTTCCGTTACAGCACTATCTTCCTTATCTGCCGTAACCTGTGAAACAGTTACCAAAGCATATTCCTTTTCTTCCTTCATCATTTCTTCTACAGTAATAGCCATCTCATCAGTAATATCTTTAACAATATCGAATTCCGACTCATAAGCAGAGGTACTGTAAATCTGAAGATAATTGCCTAAAGCCACAGAAATCTTATCATATAATCTCATAATTCCATTCCAGAACAGCAATTTAATTAAGAAAAGGAACATCCCAATAGCCGAGATAAGATATCCGATTTTTCCGCAGGTTGTCATTCCATAATGAAGCTCTACCGTATGTTGACCTTCAGGCAGCATCAAGGTTATTAAATTCTCCGATTGTCCTACCGGAATCTCTTTACCATCCAAGGTGGCAGTCCAACGCGGATTATATGTGACAGATATCGTTATCTCTTGTGCTTCTTCACTCTCATATGTAAATGTTCCTCCATCATAATCCCAGTGGTGCTCTGTTACAGAATCAAATACCTCGGGCATATAATCCATATTCACGTTGTAATAAGAAAATATACCTGAATACAGCTCCTCTACTCTATTACTGTTTTCCTTAATCAAATCAGAGTAAGCAGCTAGCCCGTTATTACAGGCGTATACCACATCCAGATATCGGCTCAGATGTGCTCCGATAAATATTACCTTGCCTGCACCAACATTCTTTGCCCCAATAACATCTGTTAGTACGTTACTTTCGGGTACCTGAAAATTGACATAAACATCGTCCAAGTAATAAAGCGCTCTAACCCCAGCCAGGTTACTATTATTAACAATAAGCATATTATTAATCTCATATGGGTTATCCTCAGTTGTTATTATTTGTACTGTTTCTGTCAGTTCTTCATCATGAACACGAACGCCAAATAATTCAAATACATTGTCCAACAAAGGTTCAATTATTACGGTAACCCCTTTGTTAACAAGATCTGTTACCTTGGCTTCAAAATTATTCTTCTTGGTTATGGTGTTTATCTTTGGTTCCATAATATATATAAGCTCAAATTTTAATAATTCATCATCCGTATAGTCCAAAAGATCAGCACTCTTTCCCTGAACAAAATATGGGAAAAATACTGAAAAGCCCTGCATTTCTTCACCAATCACCAGAGCATTGCGCGAATCTGTCAGGTAATATGAAGATGGCATGTCGCTTACATATAAGCTTAATCCTTCTCTGTCTCCCTCTGATTTTCGGAAGTTCATCTCATTTTCAAGCTGCTGCGTCAATTCCTGATATTTATCAGACATCAGTAAATAACGTATATTCCAAAAAGCAATTTCCTTCATCATATACTCGTGGTTCTTGAAAGACAATGCTATATCATGATTATTAAGCTTCTTATTTTGTAATGTCCCCTCTATATTCCATCCGTTACATATATTGTAATTATATAAATAAGCATAATATGTCTCGTCACTACTTTGTGAATCCAACCATTGATATCTGCCTTTATCAAATGCATCTGCTTTATTGTCTGTCATTTCTGTCATAGTGTTAAATGAGCTTATATCTGTAGTTGGGAATGTCATTTCAAACGGATTCAGAGCATAGCCTACATATATAGCCATTCCAATTGTAATTGGTCTTAAGAGTAATTTCACTTTCGGAAAATTCCATAGCATATATACAGAATAGGCACATAAGACAGCACCTGAAACGGCTGTTAAGATTAAGGTTTTTCCTGTTACTATGCTTGATGCAAATGGCATATACTTAAAACCGGGCAGATTCGGTACAAATGAAAAAACAGCTGTTATAATCGTCAATATTATACAAGCCAGCCCATAATATTCATGGTTCCCATTGTTTCTCCTGATAAGCTTATTTATTATATAGCATATCAATCCTATTAGACACAAAACAGAGACCTCAACTGAAAAATAAAAAAACGTCCCGCCATCCGGTATAAACCATCGTATATTTGCAGTTGTGTAAGCCACAGCCTCATTGTATGAAATACCGGAATTTTCAAGCTGAGTTACCAAGGCTAAAGACCAAACAGCTGTCAGAATACCGGAAAAAACAATACAGCTTACAGCTGTAAAGAAATCTCTTATACGGATCCTTTTTATAAGAATAAAGATAAGCAATGCCATAACTATTGCTAAGAATATCATAAATGCATGCATGGCATGGCTTAATATCATACATGTAATGAGCAAAGTTGTCCCAAAATATTTAGACCTCGTGGGCTTCTTTACCAATGATAATATCACTAATAATAACCAAGGCATAATAGCATAGATCGGTCCTAGAGCAATTACACCTTCTCTATATGAGAATTGCAATAGGATCGGCTGAAGGCAAAAAGCAATTATCCCTAGTAAACCGCAGCCTCTTCCAATCTTACGATAGCAAAAGGTCCATACCCCAAATCCCCCTATTGCCAATAAAACAGCCCAATAAATCTTAAAAGTCAGCATAATATTATTTACAGCCCAATAAATCGGAACCATCAAATAATAAGAGAAGGGTGCATGATATTGTATTACTGAAGAACCATTATACCAATATGGAAACCAGCTTGGCAGCTGTCCCTTAAGAAGCTGTTCTGATATATATACAACCTTTGTCATATGTCCCATAATATCAGTTGCACCAGGGTACAGTTGGTTTGACTCAAACAGCAAATTGCTCATCCCTATCAGACTGCATGCAACCGCTATTATTATTGCAAGTATTAATTCAAGGACAAACAGACCTATTTTTCTTTTTTTCATTTAATCTCCCACCGCTTTCTTTATCTTTTGCTTTCTGTCTATTATATGGATTATAACCATCCATATGAAAGCCACACCAACTCCGGCGGCACTGACAATCATACCCGGTTTTTTATACGGATAGATTAACTCAATTTCTGTATGTTTTTCGGTTACATACAATAAGTTGTTTTGCTTCATAATGTTATTATCTGAAACAAAATTATCCTGATAAGCTATCGTTGTATTCACATTTTCTACCGGTGTATCAATTACTATTTTATCCTTTTCGTATTTGATGTCAATTGGTACCAAGGCTCTTTCAGGCAATTCATACAGTTTGGCATTAAAGCTATCATTCAAAATCTTAAAAGCATTCTGATCTGATGTCTGTATACAATAATAGAATAAATTAAAGCCTA
Source organism: Clostridiales bacterium (assembly GCA_012837605.1). Classification (GTDB taxonomy): domain Bacteria; phylum Bacillota; class Clostridia; order Lachnospirales; family Lachnospiraceae; genus Mobilitalea. The sequence continues at coordinate 5,429 of DUQV01000027.1, forward strand.
TAAAAATGATATTTTCATTTTCATTAGTACCTATAAATGCAAGCTCCTGATCATAATAATCAGCCGTTCCAAGGATATTCGATACCCCTTCTATGTATTTTGTATTCCATGTATAATGATCTTCCGGAAAGCTTGACAGGTACATCTTCTCGTCCTTATATGTTATAGTCGGAAAAGCTTCTGTAAATGAAATATCCTGAGCTACTACACCAAGAAAATAAACCCTCTTGTTTTCCTTAACAATTGGAATATGGTCCATATCTATAACGACACGAACCCCCCTGTTTGCCAGCTCAGTTACCATCCTTTCCGCCTTAACCCGATCGTGATATTCGAAGCCTGACAAGTATAATGTCTCATATTCGGCCAATTCATCAACAGAGTAATCATCAATATGATTAGATGCCCCTATAAAAGTGGGATAGGGAAACATAATTTCATCTGCATATTTTCCTATACCAAAGCCTCTGTATTTAGTGACAACTCCAAAGGTTTCCGGCGTATCCATATGAAAAATAAAAGCCTCATTCGTTTCTTTGTATACATAATAATTCGAGTCTGTAGCAGCATTTATCAGATCCGAATAAGTCTTATTTGCCTTCACTACCTGATCTTTTAAAATTATAACTGTATCGTTACCGAGCTCAATACATCTGTCAAAAAGATATTCATATTCTCCCTTTTCCAGTGCTGTATTTAACATAACAATATTGGAAGCTGTTGTTGCTCCTTGCCATGCCCATCCAAACGTATACTGTGCAGCATTCTCTCCAACACATAGCTCATAAGAAGGATAAGAACCCAGTAAACTTAAATCCATCAAACATACCCGTTGATTTGATATTTCCTTCGCTATTTGTATCTCATCGGCAAAATTACCCTTTGTTTGAATATAATATTTACTCAGCATAAACGAAGGAATGCAGTCAATAAATAATATTGTTATAAGAATAATTGTAAAATACTTTTTGATATTCTTCCACTCAATAACTGACCATATAAAAAATGCATATGCTATAGTTGTAAAACGATGCATCCAAAATAACTGACTCATAGGAAGCTTTGATAATATGGGAATAACAGCCGGGGTTGTACAAAAGAGAATTACAAGGTTTGTATAAAAGCCTGCCTTTACCTTGTTTTTAGCAAAAATAATACCCAAAATTGAAATCAAAAATATTGCAATCCCATAGTAATAAAGATCTACCACTCCGGTAATTCTATTAAACGGATTTAAAGAGGTTTTGAATGGATAAGTAAAGTATACCAAAACACCGGCACTGGCTTCCGCATCCATATCAACCATTCCCCCAACCAATGCAGGAATCAACCATATTCCGGCAATTACATATCCGATAAGCATACTTACTATAACTTCAAAAGCTTTTAAAAACTTCTTGTTTGCAATTACATAAAATACCATAAAAATAAATGTGCCGATACCCATCATCGCCGATATCATTAAATGCGTTAAAGCCATCAATGATATTAGCAGAGTAATAAATAGTGCAGCTATTTTTTTATCTTTCTGAATAAACAGCCATATGAAATA
>DUQV01000028.1 GCA_012837605.1 Clostridiales bacterium
AAACATTCCATTTGCTCCGCCTGATATATCTCAGGATGAGATAGAAGAGGTTGTTAGGGTAATGAAGTCCGGATGGATTACTACGGGATCAAGAACGAAGGAATTTGAAAAAGAGATAGCTGAATATATCGGCGTAAATAAAGCAGTCTGTCTGAATTCCGCAACGGCTGCTATGCAGCTTACTCTATGCGTTTTAGGAATAGGACCGGGGGATGAGGTTATAACATCAGCCTATACATATACTGCATCAGCATCTGTAATAAATCATGTAGGAGCTAAGATTGTACTGATTGATACGGCTCCTGATTCATTTGAAATGGATTATGATAAGCTTAATGAAGCCATAACAGAAAGGACAAAAGCAATCATTCCCGTTGATATAGCAGGAAAGATGTGTGATTATGGTAGAATCTATGACATTCTGGATAATAAAAAGAGACTTTTTCAAGCAAACAATAATATACAGGAAATATTTAACCGTGTAATGGTTTTAGCAGATGCGGCACATGCGTTCGGAGCTTTACGGAATAAAATTAAGTGTGGAAAGGCGGCCGATTTCACAACGTTTTCCTTCCATGCCGTTAAAAATCTTACTACTGCTGAAGGCGGTGCAGTGGTATGGAGAAATAATCCGGATTTGAATGATGAGTGGCTTTATAAGCAATTCATGTTATATAGTCATCACGGACAATCGAAGGATGCTTATACCAAAACACAAAAGGGTGCATGGGAATATGATATTATTTGCCCCGGATATAAGTGTAATATGACAGATTTATTGGCAGGGATAGGCTTGGCACAGCTGCGCAGATTTGAGACCTTCCTGGATAAACGTAAGAAGTTAATCGAAATGTATGACCGGCTGCTGCGACCGATAGGGTATCACAGCATGGAGCATTATGGTGATAATTATAGTTCTGCAGGACATCTATACTTATTAAGGATTCCCGGAGTCAGAGAACACGAAAGGAATGAGGTAATTGAAAAAATGTCTGAAGCAGGTATAGCAGCAAATGTTCACTATAAACCGCTTCCGATGCTTACAGCTTATAGAAGGATGGGATTTGATATAAATGATTATCCGAATGCCTATGCACAATATGAAAATGAGATTACACTTCCGCTGCATACCAAGCTAAGTGATGAGGATGTGGAGTATATCTGTAAGAATTTGACAAAGGCAGTATCGGCTCTGCAAAACAATAAAAAATTAAAGCACAGGTGGTATGAGGATGATACTAAGAAGATGGGATGAACTGCCTGAATATATGAGAAATGACAGTATAAGAAAATATTATCAAATCCTTTATAAAAAGCGGTTCAGCTTAATTTTAAAACGTGTATTTGATATTGTATTTGCTACCCTGTTACTTATAATATCATCACCAATATTTATATTGCTTGGTATTTTTATAAAAATTGATTCAAAAGGACCGGTTTTCTTTAAGCAGATTAGGGTGACTCAATACGGTAAGCTTTTTAAAATATATAAATTCCGAACCATGATACATAATGGCAAAAAGCACGGAGCAAAGGTTACTCTTAAGTCGGATATGAGAATAACAAAGGTGGGAAAAGTACTTAGAAAATACAGATTAGATGAGCTACCCCAATTATTTAATATAATCAGGGGTGATATGAGCTTTGTCGGTACGAGACCGGAGATTGTTGATTATGTTAAAAAATATACTGATGAAATGGCCGCTACACTGCTTTTGCCTGCAGGAGTCACATCAGATGCAAGCATATCATTTAAGGATGAAGAAGAATTACTAACCAATGACCAATGTGCTGATTCAGTATACTGTGAAACCATACTGCCCATTAAAATGAAGCTGAATTTGAACAGTATATTAAAATTCAGCTTGTTTAATGAGGCAAGGATATTAATTAAAACACTGTTGGTTCTGTTCAAATAAACGCCATTATCATGTGAGATTATATTGGTTTGAGGAGATGAGATTATTATGTACAAAATCGCAGTAGCAGGAACGGGATATGTTGGCTTGGTTGCAGGTGTATGCTTTGCTGAGGTTGGACATAAAGTTATCTGTGTTGATATTGATGAAAATAAAGTTAATATTATGAAGCAGGGAATTTCTCCGATTTATGAGACAGGACTGGAGGAGCTGATGCGGAAAAATTATGCAGCAGGCAGGATTGATTATACTACGGATTATAAATCAGCATATAAAGATGCCGATGTAATATTACTGGGTGTCGGAACACCGGAGCAGCCTGACGGCTCTGCAAATCTGTCATATATAGCAGCAGTAGCAAGACAGATAGCAGAGACAATAGAAAAGGACTGCCTGGTTGTAGTAAAATCCACAGTTCCTGTAGGAACGAATGATAAGGTAGAGCAATTTATCAAAGACTTCCTGGTGCATGATGTAAGGGTTGAAGTGGCATCAAATCCGGAGTTTTTGGCACAGGGCTCAGCTGTCCATGATACCATTCATGCATCAAGAATTATTATAGGAACAGAAAGCAAATGGGCAGAAGATATATTAAGGGATATATATAAACCGTTTGGGATACCGATAGTATCGGTCAGCAGAAGATCTGCGGAAATGATAAAATATGCTTCAAATGATTTTCTGGCACTTAAAATATCTTATATAAATGATATTGCCAATCTGTGTGAGATGGTAGAAGCTGATATCCAGGATGTAACAAAGGGTATGAGCTTTGATCCCAGAATAGGAGACAAATTCTTAAATGCCGGTATAGGATACGGGGGATCCTGTTTTCCTAAGGATACGAAAGCATTGGAATATTTGGCTAATCAGAACGGATATGAGCTAAGGACGGTGAAGTCAGCAATAGCTGTCAACAGAGATCAGAAGCTGATATTGTATAAAAAGGCCTGTAAGAGACTTATTACCTTTAACGGATTAAAGATAGCAGTCCTTGGACTTACATATAAACCCGGAACCGATGACTTAAGAGGAGCTCCTTCATTGGAGAATGTTCCTTTGCTCCTAGAACAGGGGGCAAATCTGTGTGCATATGATCCAGTGGGTGCGGATAATTTTAAGAAAATATATCCTAAAGGGAGAATTGGAAACGGAAGCATAACATATGCCAACAATGCCAAGGAGGCATTAACAGATGCAAATCTTTGTTTTATCTTTACTGAGTGGAATTCAATAAAAGCATTAACTCCTTCAGATTTTGTTAATCTAATGAGAAATCCGCTGGTGTATGACGGAAGGAATATATTCGCTGTAGAGGATATGTTAAGTGCAGGCGTAGAGTATTATTCAATCGGGAGAAAAGCAAGATGAACAGCAATTATACAGATACCGCAAAAACATATCTGGTTACAGGAGTAGCCGGTTTTATAGGTTTCTTTTTAACTAAGAGGCTGCTGGATGAGGGCTGCAGAGTTGTTGGAATTGACAATATGAATGAGTATTATGACGTGAATTTGAAGTATGCCCGCTTAAACATGCTGATGCCTTATGAACGATTTACGTTTATCAAAGGGAGTATCGAGGATAAGAAATTACTTGTTAGATTATTTGAAAATCACAGAATTAATATTGTTATAAATCTGGCGGCTCAGGCAGGAGTAAGACATTCAATTGATAATCCTGATGTGTATATTCAAAGCAATATAATTGGATTCTATAATATTCTTGAGGTATGCAGGTATCATCCGGTTGAGCATCTGGTGTATGCATCCTCAAGCTCCGTATATGGAGCAAATAAGAAGGTACCGTTTGAGGAGAAGGATTTTGTTGACAATCCGGTATCATTATATGCAGCCACGAAGAAAACCAACGAGTTAATGGCATATACATACAGCCATCTGTACAGTATTCCTTCTTCAGGCCTGAGATTCTTCACGGTTTACGGTCCATACGGAAGACCGGACATGTCGTATTATCATTTTACGGACAGGTACTTTAGGAATGAGCCTATTCGTATATTCAATAACGGAGATATTGAAGATGACCGGTACAGGGACTTTACATACATAGATGATATAATAGAAGGAATCGTAAGAGTACTTGTAAACCCTCCTGCAAAGACTAATAATAATGCAGCACATAGAGTACTTAATATAGGCGGCAGCTCGCCTGTTAAATTAATGGATTTCGTCAGAGCTTTAGAGATGGCTTTGAGTAAAGCACTATGTAAGGAGGTAGTGTTTGACAAGATTTTCGAATCTATAAGACCGGGAGATGTCCGGGCCACATATGCATCAGCAAAGCTTCTTGAAGAAACGGTTGGATATAAACCGTTAACCTCGCTAAAGGAGGGGCTGCAGAGATTTGCTGATTGGTATGTGTGGTATTATGACAAAAAGCCTAAGAGAGCCGGGACATAACAAAAATAGTATGCATAATTTTGTATAGAATATGAAGGTTGAAGATGTCAAGCAAGTCTCACTGTGCAGTTTGTGAAATTACGACACTATAGCTTGACATCTGTATACCTTCTTTTCAATTCATCAAAGAATTCATATTCATTGGTCTCAAAATCTGATACTGCGGGATTAACTTATCTGAGGTCCTGCTTCAACCAAAGCCTTTCCGACCTCATTACCTTCATATTTTTTGAAGTTTTTAATAAATCTCTGAGCCAAATCCTTAGCTTTTGCTTCCCACTCGGAAGGATCCGAATAAGTGTTGCGGGGATCAAGGATTTCAGTATGCACACCCGGAAGCTCAGTAGGAACTTCAAGTTTAAAGTATGGAATTTTCTTAGTAGGTGCATTTGCAATATCACCGTTTAAGATTGCATCGATGATGCCGCGGGTATCCTTAATGGATATGCGTTTGCCTGTGCCGTTCCATCCGGTATTTACTAAGTAAGCCTTGGAACCGTTCTGTTTCATTCTCTTAACAAGCTCCTCACCATATTTTGTAGGATGAAGCTCAAGGAAAGCCTGACCAAAGCAAGCAGAGAATGTAGGTGTAGGTTCTATAATACCACGTTCTGTACCGGCAAGCTTAGCAGTGAAACCTGATAAGAAATAGTACTGCGTTTGCTCAGGAGTAAGAACCGATACGGGTGGAAGAACGCCGAAAGCATCCGCAGATAGGAAGATTACATGCTTTGCCGGTGGGGCAGAGGATACAGGACGAACTATCTTCTCGATATGGTCGATTGGATAAGATACACGAGTATTCTCTGTTACACTCTTATCATCAAAATCTATCTTTCCTTCTTCATCTAATGTTACATTTTCAAGTAGCGCATTACGCTTAATCGCATTATAAATATCCGGCTCGGATTCTTTGTCCAAATTAATAACCTTAGCGTAGCATCCTCCTTCAAAATTGAATATTCCGTTATCATCCCAGCCATGTTCGTCATCACCAACAAGAAGTCGCTTAGGATCTGTGGAAAGTGTAGTCTTGCCTGTGCCTGAAAGACCAAAGAAGATAGCAGTATTTTTACCATCCATATCTGTGTTTGCAGAGCAATGCATAGAAGCAATGCCTTTGAGCGGAAGATAGTAATTCATCATGGAGAATATACCCTTCTTCATTTCTCCGCCATACCATGAATTTAATATAACCTGCTCACGGCTTGTAAGATTGAACATTATTACTGTTTCTGAGTTAAGTCCTAACTCTTTGTAATTTTCTGCTTTCGCCTTGGAAGCATTATAGACAATAAAATCCGGTTCAAATACTTCAAGCTCTTCGGCAGTGGGATTTATAAACATATTTGTAATAAAGTGAGCCTGCCAAGCCACCTCAACAATAAAACGAATTGACATACGGGTGTCTTTATTTGCACCACAAAATGCATCTACTACAAAGAGTCTCTTGTTAGAAAGCTCTTTCACGGCAATGTCTTTTACTGTGTCCCATGCTTCCTGTGAGGCGGGCTTGTTATCGTTCTTGAACTCATCAGAAGTCCACCATACAGTATCTTTGGTATTTTCATCCATTACTATAAACTTATCTTTTGGTGAGCGTCCGGTAAATTCGCCGGTCATAACATTAACTGCACCAAGTTCACTTACTTGTCCCTTTTCAAAGCCTTCAAGGCCGGGTTTCGTTTCTTCTTCAAATAACAGATCATAAGAAGGATTGTAAATAATCTCTGTGGTTCCGGTGATTCCATATTTGTTTAAATCAATTTTTGCCATAGTATTTTTACCTCTTTCTTTATTAGTTATAATCATATGTGAACATAGGGTCATCGACAGCTGTTTGAACCTCACATCAATAAAGATATGAGATTCCTTTTTCTGTGACCACAAAAAAGTTGAAATTTACAACTTTCCCTTATAAGTTTATATATTTTAAAAAATAAAATCAATATAAATTTGAAAAAAGAATACAAAATCTTGAATAAAAATAATTGCAGGTTGATTAATGATGCAAGTAGCGGATAAATCAATGATGCTTACTTAGGCGGAATATTTGCCTATAACCACCAATATATTATACTAACACGAATATTATTGGTGAAGATATGGATAATCAAAAGGGAAATATTCCGAAAGAGAATAATCAGAGTGAAATTAGCAGCAAGAATGATATTAATCCGGTATCGGATATAACCTTGTTTGTAAAAATAGGTATCGTTGTTTTAAGTATATTGGTTGTGGCTGGTATAGCTGTTAAGTTCCTTCCTGATGCCATCACTGTATCTAACATAGGGAGAAGGAGAGATCTGCCAATCTATTGTGTGGCTACAGATGAGAAAAAGGTGGCATTGAGCTTTGATGCGGCCTGGGGGAATGAAGACACGCAGAAAATCCTTGATATCCTTGCCAAGCACAATGTTAAGGTTACGTTTTTCATGACAGGAGGATGGGTAAGCAAATACCCCGATGATGTCAAAAAGATAGCCGCCGCCGGTCATGACCTGGGCAATCACAGTGAAAGTCACAAGCATATGACTAGCCTTTCGGAGCAGGAATGCAAGGATGAAATCATGAAAGTCCATAACCGCGTCAAGGAATTGACCGGGGTGGAAATGGACCTGTTTCGCCCTCCATATGGAGACTATAACAATATGGTCGTAGGAGTAGCCAGGGACTGCGGGTATTATACAATCCAGTGGGATGTTGACTCCCTTGACTGGAAGGACTACGGTGCGGACAGCATAATCAGGAAATGCACCGAGAATAAAAAACTGGGCAATGGGTCAATCATTCTCATGCATAACGGAGCCAAGTACACTCCGGAGGCTCTTGAAAGGGTAATTCTAGGGCTCAAAGAAAAAGGATATGAGCTTGTGCCGATATCCCAGCTCATATACAGGAGCGATTATACGATTGATTATGAAGGCAGGCAGCATAAAAAATAATTGCATAATGATGCTTTTTCCATAAGCGTTATATAATACACTACTCTTTCAAGTAGGTCTCTATTTTTCGGCCGGCTTCTTTAATTAATGTTGGCAAATCAATTTCATCATTAAGATACTTGTATAAATCATCAAAAAATAGCTCCAATATTGAAGGAATCACACCGGGTGATAAGGTATACCTGTATCATTATAATGAAAGATCAGGAATGCTTGAAACAGTACCATACGGCTATCAAGCTGCTGTGGATGATGAAGGTTATGTAACCATAAACATCCTGCACTGTTCAAGTTATGTAATTTATACGAAAGAAGCCGATGCGAGCCTGTGTCTAAGCCTGAGAGAGCAGATAAAGGTCACACCGTCAAGGATAACTCTGGCTCTGGCGGAGGATGCAGACCGCGGGAAAATAGAGGTTAAGCTTCCGATAACACTTGAATGGGTGGAAACCCTGGATATGCCTGCAAGCCAGAGCGCCGCAGGAGGAGTTACAATTGAGTTTATCTCCGAAAACAGTGATATTGCTGAAGTGGATTCCAATGGCAACATCACTGCAAAGGCTCCCGGAAATACCGCAATAAAAACGATAATAACCCTATACAGAAAAAAGGTTAAGAAAGTGGAAACACGGATTACGGTAAAAACCCTTGACTAAAAAATGGTACATGTTTATGGTTTATAGTTATATTATAGAATAGCATTAAAAAGAATCTCCCTGCGTGTTCTGTCAGAGCATCAGGGGGATGTTTTTTCTTTCTTATACTCTTAATCGACAATATGCACCTCAATTCCGTCGTGCAACGGCTTGTCACTGGTTTTGATGAATAGTACGCGTTGTATACCGATATCAGTTACTTCGTAGTATTCGTCATTTTCAATACCGATAATTAAGGTGGCGGCTCTGGCCACGGTTCTTTCTTCGCCATTAATAATCTGATAATCTATGTAATACACTTCTCCCTGCTCATATAAACTCTTCGGTATGGCGGGGAGATAGCTTTCTTCTATAAATGACAGCTGACCGTTTTGCATGTAATGAGGTATTTCGAACTTTACATAAGGCAGGCGAAATGTTGTCACGTTCGGAATCATTCTGTTATGGATGACTCTTGCCGAAAAAGAAAGAATGACCATAGCACCAAAGAACAGCATGGTTAATAAAACAGATGCTATTTTTTTCCTCATTGCTTATTGCCTCCTGCAATAATAGTCGTAAAAACCACCTAGCTCTTCAGGCTCAATATATTCAAGTCCAGCCCCTGGTCCAGGGAATCGCTGAAAAACATATACAGCAGAAAGACGGGTATCATAAATATTACCGAAGCAGCCAGGATAATCGGCATTGTCTGAGCCTTGTCAATAATCTCGCCCGTTTTGGGCATAAGGTCGCTTAAAAATATGGTCATTGTCTTTAATTTGGTTTTTCTAAGAAACAAGAGCGGCTGTTCAACCATATTCCAGCACTCGGAAACTGTATCACCGAATCTGCAACATACTTTTTTATAAGAAAATAGACAATGCACATTGTAACTAAATATGCAAGATGTTCGGTGAAATACTTGCCTGTGACAGCTGCCGTTACAGACCCGATCCATTTTGGTATCTGGCAGCTTAGATAGGCGGTCAGTACACTGCTTATGGATATCAGTGGAGGACGCTTACAATACAGTATAAGGAACAGAATAACAGGCAAATGGGTTATGAAAGGATACAGCTTCATCGTAACCTGGAGCCCGAATAATTGCCAGCAGGCAACCTGGATGAGGCATAATAACAGGAAAAAAACAGCGATAGCCTTTTCGCTCTCCCTGGTTCTTTTGACCCCTGCAAAAAGGAGAGATACCGCCAAACCGAATATCAATACAATACAGGAACGGAATAATATAATAACAGATCCGGACAAGGTATACCCTCCATTAATTTGATGACAACAAATAATTCATATATGCCGACTTGGCTTTTGAGAAAATATCTCTGGATACGGGAACAACATTGCCTGATATGGTGGTGAAACCCTCCTTGCTCAGTTCGGATACATAACGCAGGTTAACCACATAGGACCGGTGAGGCTTAAAAAAATGAGGGTCGGACAGCAAGACCCTTTCATAATCGGTAAGATAACCATAGGTTTTTTTTACATCACCGTTGGCAAGCACAAACTGAATTATACGGTTAATAACTTCAACATATACGATTTTTGAAAACGGCAGCTTAATTATACTGTTATCTGTTTTTAAGGTAATAAAAGAATCCTCCTGCCTGAGAATGGCAAGCTGCTTGTTTAATGCAGGGAATATTTCCTCCTTGCTGACAGGCTTCAATATGTAATCCCTGGCACCTACACGATAGCTTTCGACGGCATATTCCCGGGATGAAGTAAGAAATATTATTGGTATTTCATTGCCTGAATTGCGAATTTCCATGGCAGCATCCATTCCGGTCATACCCGGCATGAGGATATCCAAAAGCAACAGATCATAATGCTTCGTTCCCATTGCTTCAATCAGGTCTACTGCGCTTTGGAAAACATCATATGAAACGGAGCTGTCGGCTTTGCTCCTGTAATCTTCAAGCAAGGAAGATATGCGGGTTAGTTCATTTATATTATCATCACAAACTGCTATATTCATATGTACCTCGTTTATATGCTGACTATTTTGATTATGGCATATTTGCTCATTCTGTTTATGCAATAACACACTCGCATATATCTACCTGTATTCTAACATAATGCACTTACAGCAATCAAGAGAAGCAAATAATACTAAAAATATAAAATGACACACGAAATAAGATATGAGCGGTAAATGATTATCTGTGGAAAAGGCATAGTCTTACCATAGAATTTGATTTCCGGGCTTGTCAGATTAATTATTCACAGGTTGAAAGGAGTGGAGAAAAATGATTAATTTACAAGACACTTATAACCAAGCCCTTAAGGTTTATCTAAATGTAGTGGAAGACATCAGGTTCGGCAGGCAGTTATACCTGGTTCCGGTTGAGATATGCTCGGGGCAGATATGCAGGTTTCAGGATGAATGCAACGATATCCTGACGATGTTGATCAATGTCCAGGATAAAAATCCTTATATGTATGCCCATCCGGTCAATGTGGCGTTCCTGTCGCTGGTTATCGGGAAATGGCTCAGTTTAAGCGACTCAATGCTGAAGGATCTGGTCTGTGCGTCACTTATGCATGACATAGGCAAGTCAAAAATAAAAGACAGCCTGCTTAATAAATCTGAAGCGTTGACATTGGAAGAGGCGGAAAGGATGAAAACCCATCCGGTTATTGGCTATAAAATACTGAACAATATAAATGCATTTAACCCCAGGGTTCTGAAGGGAATTTTATTCCACCATGAAAGGATGAACGGGACGGGATATCCCCTGCATGTAAAAGGGGATATGATAAATATAATAAGCAGGATAATAGCAATAGCGGATACATATGATGCCATCACATCTACAAAGGCCTATTCGGCAAAGAAAACACCGCTAAAAGCGATAGAAGAGATAAAGGAAAGCAATCCGGAACTGTTGGATTCATATATATGCTCGTTGTTTGTCAGCAAAATGTCCGAATATTTTGTCGGCAGGGAAGTCCTGTTAAACAATGAGCAGGTTGGAATAATAATTACAATCAATCCGGATGATTTATCAAAACCGGTGATTGGCATTGAAGACAAGCAATATAATCTATCTGAAAAAGAAGAACTTGAGGTAATTGAAATTCATTGATGTTAAGTTTTCATGCGGAAGTTGCAATAATGTCGAGGGTGTTTCAGAGAATGAAACATCCTTTTTATTTTATTTGTATTTTTGTATAAATATGATATGATTTGTCTTGCGTATGTATTTTTCTATATTTTTGATTTTTGATAAGCAGATAAAATAATTAATAAGTGGAGGGCAGTTATGAAATCAAAAATGACGTATCATGAGAATTTAAATGAGCTTCATGTTGGAACCGAAAGTGAGCATTCATATTTTATTCCTTTTGGAGTAAGTCAAGACCCGTTTGGCTATAGGGAGAGCTCTGAGCGTTTTGAGCTTCTAAATGGTGAATGGTATTTTAAGTATTATGACAGTTTTGCCGATCTGGAGGATTTTATCCCCGATTTGGCGATTGACGGGAAAACAATTCCGGTCCCTTCAAATTGGCAGCTGCACGGATATGACAAGCCGCAGTACACGAATATTCGATATCCGATACCCTACGATCCTCCTTTTGTACCGGATGATAATCCGGTCGGAGTATATCAAAAAACTTATAATTATTGTCCGGATGATGAGGACAGGATATTGGTATTTGAAGGGGTGGATTCCTGCCTGTACCTTTTTGTCAACGGCGAATTCGTCGGATATACACAGGTTTCCCATTCCACCTCGGAGTTTAATATTACCTCGTATTTACATGAGGGTGATAATACTCTTGCCTGTGCTGTCCTGAAATGGTGCGACGGGACTTATCTTGAGGATCAGGATAAATGGAGAATGTCAGGGATTTTCAGAGACGTTTACATATTATCAAGGCCAAAAAGGCGACTAAGGGATTACAGGATTTTTACCGAATTGTCAAATGATTATAGCATGGCTAAAATCAGCATCAATCTTGATACCGATGTACCATGTGAGCTGAACCTGTATGATGCTGAAGGCATGCTTCTGCATAATTCCGTAACTGATAAGAATACTGTTATTACGTTAAGCAAACCGGTATTATGGAACGCGGAAAATCCGTATCTTTATTCACTTACAATTAAAACCGACAAAGAGATCATAGGTGAAAAAATCGGTATACGTGATATTAGAATAGAAAATGGAAAGCTTTTAGTCAACGGGGTTGCCATAAAGCTTAAAGGCGTAAACAGGCATGACAGCTATTGTGATACGGGCTACTATGCTTCAAGGGAACAGATGCTAAGGGATTTACAGCTCATGAAGTCATTGAACGTAAATGCGGTTAGAACGTCACATTATCCCAATTCGCCGCTGTTCTACCAGTTATGTGATGAACTGGGGTTATATGTGATAAATGAAGCGGACATCGAAGCCCATGGAGTGGTCGAGGTTTATAACACCTTCGAATGGAAAAACGGATACAACGGTATTGCGCTGATTGCTTCTGATGAAAGGTTTAGGAAGGCAATTTTGGACCGTGTCAACCGCCTTGTAACAAGAGATATAAACCGCCCGTGCGTGATTATGTGGTCGCTGGGAAATGAAAGCGGTTACGGGACCAACTTCCTGGAAGCGGTAAAAATGGTCAAAGCCATGGACCCGTACAGGATTGTCCATTATGAAAGCACACACAGGCTGGATGATACGCCTACGGAAGTGTTTGACATCGTTTCGATCATGTACCCGCCGACTGAATGGATGAAGAATGATTTTCTTGGCAATAAGGATGAAAAACGTCCGCTGGTGCTGTGCGAATACTGCCACGCCATGGGAAACGGCCCCGGTGACCTTGAGGATTACTGGCAGGTCATATATTCCAATGACAGGTTCTGCGGCGCGTTTGTGTGGGAATGGTGTGACCACGGCATTTTCATGGGCTATGCGGAAAACGGCAAGGCAATGTACTATTACGGCGGTGATTTCGGAGAGAAGATTAATGATGGGAATTTCTGTATAGACGGACTTCTATACCCTGACAGGACACCCCATACGGGCGCTCTTGAAATGAAAAATGTGTATAGGCCTGTAAGGGTCAAGCCGGTTGACACGGATGAAGGCGTTTTTGAATTTACAAATACATTTGACTTTACCAATGCCAATGTACTTGACTGTACATATGAGGTAACGGATAACACCGGCGTGATTTTAACAGGAAAAGCAGAGCTTGACATACCGCCCAAATCATCAAGGACAATCAAGATAAACAACCTCCCGGGCAAATCCGACAGAAGCCAATACATACGATTCATATTTACAAGAAAGGGTGAAGAGGTTGGATTTGACCAGATAACCCTTTATAAGGCCGAACGCAGTGTTGAATTAAAACGTGAGGGATTGCCGATTGACGTAAAGGATGACGGAAAGGACTACATAATCAGCGGAAATGGCTTCAGCTTCAGCGTCTCAAAGAGAACCGGCATGATAACCTCCTACGTCAAAAACGGCAGGCAGCTGCTTGATAAACCGGCTTCCTACAATTTATTCAGGGCGCCTACGGATAATGACACACACCGGGATAAATGGTATAAGCTGCATTTGGACAATCTTGCGGTAAAGCTGTATGAAATAGCTTGTGAAAAGGAGGACGGCTGTGTAAAGGTTAAAGCAGTGCTGTCCTTAAGCGGGCCGGTCTATGAACCTGCAGCAAGAATAAAGGTATGCTACGCCATAAACGGCAGCGGGGATATCATGATAAGTACGGATGCCAAGATCCACAAGGATTTGAAATACCTGCCCAGGTTTGGATTAAGGTTCTTCCTTCCGAAGGAATTCGAAAAGGTTAGTTATTACGGCTATGGGCCATACGAAAGCTATATTGACAAACATCAGGCAAGCTATGTTGGGCTGTTTGAGGCTAATGTTTCGGAGCTTCATGAGGATTACATAAGGCCTCAGGAAAACGGTTCACATTATGGCTGCGAATATATGAGCGTTTCAGACGGTGACCTGACAATCCGCATAACAAGCGGCAGGGATTTCTCATTCAACTGTTCCCATTATACACAAGAAGAACTGACGTCGAAAAGGCATAATTATGAGCTTGAAGAGAGCGGTCATACCATATTGTGCGTTGACTATATGATGTCTGGAGTAGGTTCCTCATCCTGCGGACCGGAGCTCTTGGAGAAGTACCGGCTGAGCGAAAAAGATATTCGATTTGACATCCTGATATCCGTGAATTAATATAATCTGCCAATTACTGTCCATAATACGATTGCTGATACAAAGACACCGCCGATTTTTTAGTAAATGAATGCTAATTTTTTCATTTTAAATAAGCAGATTAATTCCTATAATAAGACGCGAAGCGTATGGCTTAAATTATAATTGGACAGGAGGTACATATGGACAGGCAAAAGTATCTTGATGAGATCAATAATGTTATTAGCCGGGGAAGGTTTAAGGACGACTGGGAGTCCCTGAACGGTTACCAGGTACCCGAGTGGTACCGCAATGCGAAGTTCGGCATATTTATCCACTGGGGCGTATACTCTGTGCCCGCGTTCGCAAATGAGTGGTATCCAAGAAACATGTATATTCAGGGCACCCCGGAATTCGAGCATCACAGGAAAACCTACGGGGAACACAAGGACTTCGGGTACAAGGATTTTATACCGCTCTTTAAAGCTGAGAAGTTCAATCCTGACGAATGGGCTGATGTTTTTAAAGAAGCCGGTGCCCGCTACGTCATACCGGTAGCGGAGCATCACGACGGATTCCAGATGTACCGAAGCGAGTTGTCCCGTTTTAATGCTTATGAAATGGGGCCGAAGCACGACATACTTGGGGAGCTTAAAAATGCCTTTGAGAAGAGGAATCTTGTATTCGGAGCTTCCTCACACCGCATTGAGCATGCGTTCTTTATGTCCCACGGAAAGGAATTTGAAAGTGATATAAAGGAACCGCTGAGCCTGGGAGACTTTTACTGGCCTGCAATGCCGGAGCCGGAACTTCATGATATATATTCGCCGGCTCCGCCAAAGGAATTTTTAGACGACTGGCTGCTTCGCACCTGTGAGATAGTGGATCGTTATCAGCCGCGGATTGTATACTTCGATTGGTGGATCCAGCACCATTCCATGAAACCGTACCTAAAGAAATTTGCGGCATATTATTATAACCGGGCTGAAGAATGGGGGATACCGGCTACAATTAATTACAAGCATGATGCCTTCATGTTCGGCTCAGCCGTGGTTGATATTGAACGGGGACAGTTTGCGGATGTAAAACCGTTCTTCTGGCAGACGGACACTGCGGTGGCGAGAAATTCATGGTGCTATACGGAAAACAATGATTACAAGACCGCCAGGGAAATTATCTGCGACCTTGTTGATATAGTAAGCAAGAATGGAACTATGCTCTTGAACATCGGCCCGAAAGCGGACGGTACGATTCCTGACGAGGATAAGAAAATCCTGCTTGATATCGGCCGCTGGCTCAAGGTTAACGGTGAAGCCATCTATAATAGCAAGGTATGGAGAGTGGCACAGGAAGGCCCTACCGGTATAGAAGAGGGGCAGTTTACCGACGGGAAAACCAAGGTGTTTACTTCTGAGGATATCCGTTTTACCGTGAATGGCTCAAGCATTTATGCAACGGTGCTTAATTATCCTGAAGACGGCAGGGTCAATATAAAGTCCTTTGCTTACAGCAGGCCTTATTTTAGCGGGATTATCAAGGATATTTCAGTCCTGGGATTTGATGAAAAGCCTGTTTGGGAACGGAATGGAGAAGCATTAAGCATTTCAACCAAGAATGTAAAAAGCGACATGCCTGTGGTTTTCAAAATTACGCTTGAGTAATGATGTCAAGACGGTCCTTGACATCATTAGGCTTAATATAATTCTTAAATGTGTATTCGAAGGGAGAAATCATGGGGAAGATACTTATACTTGAGAATAAGCTGGTATTTGAGCGTAAGGATGAGCTAATGGTAATAGAGGCATATGGTGAGAATTGCCTGCGCTGCCGGATAACAAGAAATTCAAAAATATCTGATGAATCATGGACGCTCCTGCCGCCGAAGGCCGCGCCTGACTGTACGGTAAATGGTGACGAAAAGGAAGCAATTATTTCAAACGGCATGATATCGGCTAAAATCGAGGCGGGTAATTTTTGGTATGGTGGAGTTGTTACATATTTTAGAAAAGGGAAGCAGATTTTACGCACCAAATTTGAAGGAGATTATACCTCCAATTATGTCCACAGGGAGGGAGACCATTACCAGATCAAAGTAATCTTTAGTGCAAATGACGGTGAGCATTTTTACGGTTTAGGGCAGGAACAGGAGGATTTCTTTGACCGTAAAGGGACTACCTGTAATTTGCTGCATTATAACACGAAATCCGCCCTGCCTGTCATATATTCATCTCTTGGATACGGGTTTTTATGGAATAATCCGGCCCCGGGACGCTGTGAACTGACTAAAAACCATACCATGTGGGTGGCGGACAGCGCCTACCAGGCGGATTACCTTGTATATGCAGGAGAAACTCCGGCAGATGTAATGAAAATCTACTGTGATTTAACCGGTTACGCGCCGGAATTTCCGGAATGGGCGGCCGGCTTCTGGCAATCAAAGCTTCGTTATGAATCCCAGGAGGATGTACTGGCGGTTGCAAGAGAGTATAAGAAGCGGGGCATACCTTTGGATGTTATAGTGATAGATTTCTTCCATTGGACGGAGCAGGGAGAATGGAAATTCGACCCGAGATACTGGCCCGATCCGAAGGCTATGTTTGATGAGCTTGAAGAATTAGGCATTCATCCGATAGTTTCCGTATGGCCGACCATAAATCCAAAAAGTGAAAACTATCATGAAATGAGCGAGGGCAATATGCTTGTCCGTACAGAGAATGGCCAGTACGGCATATTTGAGTTCCACGGGCAGCAGACCTTTATTGATGTTATGAATCCTAAAACCGCGCGGTTTGTATGGGATAAGCTAAAGAATAATTATTATGACTATGGCGTTCGGAGTTTCTGGCTCGATGAGGCGGAGCCCGAGGTTCATCCGCAGCAATTTGCGAATCTTAAGTTTTATCTGGGAAACGGCGCTCAAACCGCACTGTTGTATCCATATTATTATGCTAAAATGATTTATGAAGGATTAAAGGAAGAAGGAGAAGACAAAATAGTATCCTTGATTCGTGCGGCATATCCCGGGATACAGAAATACGGGGCGGCAGTATGGAATGGAGACATTCTGTCGACTTTTGAGGCGTTAAGAATGAGTGTAAAATCCGGCCTGTCTATGGCAATGTGCGGTATTCCATGGTGGAACTCGGATATTGGCGGATTCCTGATGGGTGACACCGAGAGTGAGTATTTTAGAGAGCTAATAGTTCGATGGTTCCAGTTCGGGTTATTCAGTCCAATAATGAGATTGCATGGGTTACGGCAGAGACAGGAGAACTATAAATCGCGTCATCCGGGTATCATTGAGGAGAGCGGCGGAGACAATGAGATCTGGAGCTTCGGGGAGAGTAATTATCCAATACTTAAAAATTTAGTTGAGCTTAGAAGCAGAATGAAGCCTTATACGCTAAAATACATGGACATTGCGAGCAAGACAGGCAAACCCATAATGAGGCCCATGTTTTTTGATTATTACCAGGATGAGATTTGCTATACGCTTGATGACCAGTATATGTATGGGGAGGAAATACTGTTCGCTCCGATTGTTGAGCGCGGGCAGGAACAGCGCACGGTTTACCTTCCCGAAGGCAATTGGATAAATGTATTTGATAAAAAAACATATTCCGGCCAACAGACAATAACATGCCGCGCAAGGCTTCATGAGTTCATCGCATTTGTTAAAGAGGGAAGCGATGCTCT
The DNA here is from genome assembly GCA_012837605.1 of Clostridiales bacterium. Lineage (GTDB taxonomy): Bacteria > Bacillota > Clostridia > Lachnospirales > Lachnospiraceae > Mobilitalea. The sequence continues at coordinate 17,807 of DUQV01000028.1, forward strand.
TCAGATATTTGACAACGTACTAAAATAACGCTGCTTTATCAGTTAGATAATGTATGCTGAATACTGCGTAATAATACTGTCGGGATAGAAAAGGGGATGAGTAATGGACAAGAGCAAATTTGCGCCAACACCGCCGATGGGCTGGAACAGCTATGACTATTACGACACAACCGTTAATGAAGAGCAGGTCAAGGCAAACGCGGATTACATGGCGAAGCATTTGAAGGATTATGGCTGGGAGTATATTGTTGTCGATATCCAGTGGTATGCTCACGCTGCCGGAAGCCAAAGAGACAGGTATCAGTACATACCCTTCGGCAAAGTTGAAATAGACGAATACTCCAGGCTTCTTCCCTGTCCAGACCGTTTTCCGTCATCTGCAGGGGGCAGGGGATTCAAGCCGTTGGCCGATTATATCCACAGCCTCGGACTTAAGTTCGGCATTCATATTATGAGGGGGATACCGAGGATAGCGGCACACAATCATATGAAAATCTACGGAACCGACCGCACCGCAAATGAAATCGCCGACCCGTCATCCATTTGTTTCTGGAACCCGGACATGTACGGTGTAAATCCCGCCGCAGAAGGAGCCCAGGAATACTATAACTCGATATTCAGGCTTTATGCCGACTGGGGTGTTGATTATATAAAATGTGACGACATATGCAGGCATGACATGCCGTCGGCCGAGCAGGAAACAATAATGATACACAAGGCGATACTTAACAGCGGGCGCCCTATGGTACTGAGCTTGTCACCTGGACCGGCACGAATAGAAAAAGCATGGCACTATGAGAAATACGCCAACATGTGGCGGATAACGGACGACTTCTGGGACCACTGGCCTCTCCTTCTTAATATGTTTGAAAGATGCGAGCTGTGGCAGAACCATGTATCCGGGGGATGCTACCCCGACTGCGATATGCTGCCTCTGGGATACATAGGCAAAGGCTTTAACGACGAGCGGTATACCAGGTTCACAAAGGACGAGCAGATAACCATGATGACCCTGTGGTGCATTTTCCGTTCGCCGCTTATGGTGGGAGCGGAGCTTACAAAGCTCGATGACTGGACCTTAAAACTGCTTACAAATAAAAAGGTGCTTCGGCTTATAAGCCGTTCCGCCGGGGCAAGACAGGTAATGCGGGATAAAAATCAGGCAGTGTGGCTGTCAAGGGACACGGAAAAGGATGTCCTGTACCTGGCACTGTTCAACTTAAGCGACAATGAACGTATGGTGGGCATATCATCATGCGAAATAGGCTTGGACACCTTTATGGGCCATACACTGGAAGAGCTCTGGACCGGTGAAATCATGCAGGGCAAGGAAGACACATTCAAAACAGCAATCCCGCCTCACGGAGCGAGATTATACGCAATTCAATAAAATTACAATAATTTATAATTATAATCAAATCATTGAAGCTATGTATGAAAATTTATATAAAGCCGTCCGGAAGAAGTCGGGGATATCGGGGGTTACCGTAATGCACCCTTGGAAGAACAGGTGGCTTTGGTTTGTTGTGTCACAGGCGGACATTTAAATGTCCGGACGGTGACATTCAAACCAAAGCCTATATTTATAATGCTAAATAAATTTGATTTGTATCAATTTCTTTTTTTAGTTTCTTTGGTAGAATGGTATCTGGAAATACAACCAGTATATTTAAAATGGGGGATGAAAATGGCAGCCGGCAGGTATAATAAAGAATTAAAGAAAAATATAAAGATGCTGAAGCAATATGTGCCCATTGTGGACCGCGTTCATGGAAATCACCATCCGGAGTTTCATGATGTCCGCCGGGTGTTTGAAGAAATGATGCGAAAAATGGACGATGCAGGGAGCATTAAGCCTGAATTGGACAGTGAGTTTATGCAGCTTCGTGAGATTACCGGCAATTATACCGTACCGGAAGGGGTCTGTGAGACCTATGAAGCCGTGTACAGGATGCTGTCCGGGTTGGATGAGGCATATTATGATTCATAAGATAATGAAACATTGTTTTTATGTCACCACATATGAAAGAGGGACGATGCAATGCAGGGATTCGTTAAGCATATATTGATAAGAAAAAACCGTATTATGACGGCATGCGGCATGTTGACGGCGGCGGCATTTGTTATAAAATGGGCAACCGGAGACATGGTCATGTTTGAACGGATTTTAATCCTTTCTTCCGTACTTGGCGTTCTTCCCATAGCCGTTCAAGCCGTCCGGGCCCTCAGGGTGAAGGTTGTCAGCATAGACGTGCTTGTCACAATCGCCGTTATTGGCGCGTTTATCATAGAAAGCTACGAGGAATCGGCTATCGTGACGTTTCTCTTCCTGTTTGGGGCGTACCTGGAACAGCGCACCCTTAATAAAACCAGGTCAGCCATAAAGACTCTGACGGAGATGGCTCCTGAAAGCGCCCTTAAGAAAACAGGCGGCGGTGATTTTATCGAGGTGGATGTGGACGAGGTTGATGTGGGAGATATCCTTCTTGTGAAAACCGGTGCCAAGGTTCCGGTTGACGGGACTGTGTTATCTGGGGAAGGGTATGTTAATGAAGCAAGCATAACGGGCGAACCGATTCCGGTGGAAAAGGGACAGGGCTCGAAGGTATATGCCGGTACCATTATGGAAAACGGTACGATTCAGATTGTTGCGGATCGTGTTGGTGAAGATACAACTTTCGGTAAAATTATTGAGCTGGTGGAGGAAGCCCAGGATTCAAAGTCGGAGGCGGAACGTTTTATTGACAGCTTCTCCAAATACTATACCCCGGCAGTGCTTGTGCTGGCCGCCGCTGTATGGCTGGTATCAAGGGATGTTGAGCTTGCAATAACAATTCTTGTCCTTGGCTGCCCCGGGGCATTGGTCATAGGTGTCCCCGTATCCAATGTGGCGGGTATAGGAAACGGCGCGAGGCATGGAATATTGTTAAAGGGCAGTGAGGTCATTCACAGTTTCAGCCGCGTTGATACCATGATATTTGATAAGACGGGAACCCTGACTATTGGGAAACCCGCAGTTATTGACACTGTGTACTATACAGAAGACAAGAATGAGGTTCTTGCCTATACTGCAAGTATAGAAAGAGAGTCGAACCATCCGCTGGCAAAAGCGGTTCTGGAGTATATAGGCGAAACGTCATTTTACCCTGTTGAAAGCACCGAAGTAGTCAAGGGGGCGGGAATAGTTGCGGAAGTATCCGGGCACAGGGTGGCGGTCGGCAATATTTCCCTGATGGAAAGGGAAAATATTAAGCCGGATTCCAAAATGCAAAACGACATTGAAAGGTTTTTGGAAAGTGGGTATTCGCTGGTTCTTGCTGCTGTTGACGGAAGACTTGCAGCTTTATTGGGAATAAGGGATCAGGTAAGGCCTGATGTCAAGAAGGAGCTTGACAGGCTGAAAAAGCTTGGAGTAAAGAATCTTGTGATGCTGTCCGGTGATAACCAAAAAACCGTGGAAGCAGCGGGACGAAATCTCGGGCTTACGCAAGCTTACGGCAATATGCTTCCCGAGGACAAGTCGTCATTTATACAGGAGCTGAAAGATCAAGGCCGAACCGTTGCTTTCGTAGGGGACGGGATTAATGACAGCCCGTCCCTGGCGACAGCCGATATAGGCATTGCGATGGGAAGCGGAACCGATGTGGCGATTGAGACCTCTGATGTGGTGCTTATGAACTCCGATTTAAGCCGGTTGTCACACGCACTGGGCTTATCAAAAGCCATTGTAAGGAACATGAGGCAGAACATCGTCATAGCAGTAGGAGTTGTAATCGTTCTTTTTGCCGGCGTGTTCTTCAGCGAATGGGTCGGCATGTCCGTGGGAATGCTGGTGCATGAAGCCAGTATACTGGCGGTTATACTCAACGGTATTAGACTTTTGTCTTTCAGCCCCGGAAAAAAGAGCAAACTTAGGTTATAATCAGGAAATGAAAGGAGATTGTTATTATGAAAAAGGCATCAATTCAACTTGAAGGTCTGGCATGTCCGTCATGTATGCAGAAGATTGAAGGTGCGGTTAAAAGTCTGGACGGCGTTGACAAAGACACATTAAAGGTATTATTTAATTCAAGTAAGGTCAAGCTTAATTTTGACGAAAGCAAGCT
>DUQV01000029.1 GCA_012837605.1 Clostridiales bacterium
CAGTTAAAGCCCAGAATGGATATGGAGCTTAGAATGTTCGAGAATAAATATAAATGCTTTGATAATTATAGTGAGCTTATTAAAGAATACGATGAGATTATGCAGACATACTATGATTTAAGACAAGCGAATAAAAGAGTGGACAGCTTCAGCAATCAAGTTGTGGCAAAGCTTAAGAATATTAATCCTGTTCGGCAAAAAATTATTAATAATATAATTGAACAAGGATTTGATATTAAATTGGAGAAATAGCATTGTATCTCATTGGAGATATTGTCTTGATATCAAACCGGTGAAATAGCACAATATAGCACAATATTAAAATGTAGAAATGACATTGATATAAATTTGAAATACAAAGGAGTCCGAATATGAAGGGAATTATATTAGCCGGAGGAACCGGTACAAGGTTATATCCGATTACGATGGTGACATCTAAGCAGCTTCTTCCGGTGTATGACAAACCGATGATTTATTATCCTTTGTCAACTCTTATGCTGGCAGGAATTCAGGATATTCTGATTATATCGACTCCGACAGACCTTCCTAATTTTGAGAAGCTGCTGGGGGACGGTTCTGCTTATGGAATCAACCTAAGCTACGCAGTACAGCCTTCACCGGACGGTCTGGCACAAGCTTTCCTTATAGGGGAAGATTTTATCAACGGGGATTCCTGTGCCATGATACTTGGTGACAATATATTCTATGGAAGCGGTCTGACCAAGCATCTTAAGGAAGCAGCAGCCAGAGAGGAAGGTGCAACAGTATTCGGATATTATGTTGAGGATCCCGAAAGATTTGGAATAATTGAATTCGATGAGAACGGAAAAGCTGTATCAATAGAAGAAAAACCAAAGAATCCTAAGTCGAATTATTGCGTTACTGGGTTATATTTTTATGATAATAAGGTATGTGAGTATGCCAAGAAAATAAAACCGTCAGCCAGAGGTGAACTGGAGATAACAGATCTCAACAGAATGTATCTGGAAGAGGGCTCTCTTAACGTGGTACTCCTTGGAAGAGGCTATGCCTGGTTTGATACCGGCACTATGGACTCGCTTAGTGAAGCCTCTGAATTCATCCGCGTTATTGAGAAAAGACAGGGAATTCAGATAGCAGCACTTGAGGAAATCGCTTATATAAATGATTGGATAACCAAGGAAAAGTTACTTGAGTCTGCGGAAAATTACAGTAAATCCACATACGGAGAACATTTGCTTAAGGTGGCGGAGGGCAAGATAAAATATTAATATGTCATTTTATTAGGTTATGCTGTTATTCAAGGAGTTAACATATGAATATTATTGATACCAAATTAAAAGACCTGTATATAATAGAACCTAAGGTATTTAAAGACAGCAGGGGATGGTTTGTCGAGAGCTGGTCAAATCAAAAGTTTGCAGAAGCGGGGCTTCATTATACCTTCGTGCAGGATAATCACTCCTTCACAGGTTCAAAGGGAGTGCTAAGAGGGCTTCATTTTCAGAAGGGAGATGCCGCACAGGCTAAACTGGTACGCTGCACTAGGGGAGCGGTGCTTGATGTGGCTGTGGACATGAGAAAGAACTCTCCGACATATATGCAGTGGATTGCCGTGGAACTGTCGGCAGACAACTTTCGCCAGCTTCTTATTCCGAGAGGATTCTTACATGGATTTCTGACCCTGACTGATAATGTGGAATTCGTATATAAGGTAGATAATTATTACAGCAGGGAAGCGGACAGAAGTATACGCTGGGACGATCCCGAGCTTGGGATTGATTGGGGAATTATCGATCCGATTCTATCAGATAAGGATAAGAATGCTCCATATCTGAAGGACAGTGATATAGATTTTGAGTAGCATGTGTCCAACTATAAAATATTCTGTCAGGATGCACAGTTACAGAAAATATCACAGAAAAAATCACAGAAAATATTGCAGCTACAGGAAATATCACAAAAAATCACAGAAAATATTGCGGAAATATTACAGAAATGTTACGATAATCAGAGGAACCGTAACACTTTTGTAATGGTGACAGGCACTATTAACAAGAAAGCGAGGTACATCACATGAAAACCATCATAACAGGTGGAGCCGGGTTTATCGGATCGAATTATGTATATTATATGTTGGAGAGATATCCAGATGAGCAGTTCATCTGCGTGGATAAGCTAACCTATGCAGGAAGCCTGGAGAATCTTGAGGCGGCTCTTAATAATGAGAATTTTAAGTTTATTAAAGGCGATATCGCAGACAGAGATTTGATGTATAGAATTTTCAAAGAAGAGAAGCCGGATGTAATTATAAATTTTGCAGCAGAGTCTCATGTGGACAGATCTGTTGTTGATCCGGATATATTCCTGCAGACGAATATTATTGGAACGGGAGTGCTTCTTGATGCCTGCAGAATATACGGTATAACAAGATTCCATCAGGTGTCTACGGATGAGGTATATGGAGATCTGCCTCTTGACAGACCGGACTTGTTCTTTACTGAGGAAACTCCGATTCACACCTCAAGCCCCTATTCGGCATCAAAGGCTTCAGCGGATCTGCTTGTGCTGGCTTATCATCGCACCTTTAAGCTTCCTGTTACGATATCGAGGTGCTCTAATAACTACGGTCCCTATCAGTTCCCGGAAAAGCTGATACCTCTTATGATAGCAAATGCATTAAAGGATAAGCAGCTTCCCGTATACGGCAAGGGTGAAAATGTAAGAGACTGGCTATACGTTAAGGATCACTGTGAAGCCATAGATCTGATTGTAAGAAAGGGAACTGTAGGAGAGGTATATAATATCGGAGGTCATAACGAGAGGACGAATCTTGAGGTTGTTAAGATTATTCTTAAAGAGCTTGGTAAGAGTGAGGATCTTATAAGCTTTGTAACGGATCGTCCCGGACATGACAGAAGGTATGCCATTGATCCGACTAAGATAAGCAATGGGCTGGGCTGGAGGCCGACAACCTTATTCGATGAAGGAATAAAGATGACTATTAAGTGGTATCTGGATAATGAAGCATGGCTTCAGAATATTATCAGCGGTGATTATCAGAAATATTACGAGAGAATGTATGGCAGCCGTTAGAAATAATCGTATAATATCTTGACTTATATTATTATATATATTATTATTGATTAATGTAAGCGTTGTATATGTATATTAGAATCAGCAAGCAGTAATATAACTATCAATAGAATAATTACACCAGTGAAAATGCCAAAAACAGTATAATTCTTTGGTGTTCGTTATAATATGGAAGATGTAAATATATTTTTATGGTATATGATACCAGACAAAGGAAATAATCATGAAACGGCAAAATAATTATATAGATATACACTCGCATATTTTACCGGGTGTTGATGATGGACCCGGCTCAATGGAGCAGACTATCAGGATGCTGCAAATGGCTGTGAATGAGCGTATTACCACTATCATAGCAACACCTCATTATATCACGGGTCAAGATAATCCATCGGCAGAAGAGCTGGAAGAGCTGGTCAGGAGGGTTCAACAGGAAGCATATAGAATTAATGAGAATTTCCAAATCTTACCCGGAAGCGAAATATACTGTCCTGATGCATATTACAGTGATGCCGTTATCGAGGCATTAAAGTCCGGAAATGCCCTGACTCTTGCAGGAAGCAGATATGTGCTTGTTGAATTCTCATATAATGCCACATTCAAGTCTATATGCTTGGGTATAAATAATCTGATTTATCATGGATATATGCCTATACTTGCCCATGTTGAGAGATATTGTAATTTGCACCGTGATACATATAAAATAGAAGAACTGGTCAAGATGGGATGCTATATCCAGATGAATTGTCGCAGTGTTATAGGAGGTTTTCCGAACATAGATGCTTATTATAACAGGAAGCTGATTAAAAATGGCATGGTACATTTTATAGCAAGCGACTGTCATAGTGACGGTCATAGAGCACCTGTGATGCAGAGTATAGTTTCTTATCTGACAAAAAAATGTGATAATGATTTATTACAGGAGATATTCTCAGAAAACCCTACTAAAATAATAAAAAACACATACATATAAGGAGTAGGACATGAACCTGTATACGAACGAAGAAGGAGAAATAAATCTTATTGAGTTATTCTATCTAATTAGATCTAAATTATGGTTAATAGTACTTTTTGCTGTATTATCGGCTGCGGGAGTCTATCTGTACAGCAGTTATATGATTACATCTATCTATACCTCAAAGACGCAGCTGTATATTATTAATAGATCAACCGAAGCGGCAAATCTGTCAGATATCCAGGTGGGCACGCAGCTAACGAAGGACTATATGGTATTAGTTAAGAGCAGAGCTGTGGTTAATAAGGTAATCGAGAATTTATCTTTGGATAAATCATATGAGGATATTGCCAAAACAGTCTCAGCTTCTAACCCAAGTAATACCAGAATACTTGAAATTAAGGTGGACTATCCGAATGCAAATATGGCCAAGAGGATAGCTGACGAATTCGCCAATGTTTCAGGCGAGCAAATAGCCAAGATAATGGCCACCGATATACCTGAGATTATTGATGAGGGTAATTTGCCGACAAGCCCGTCCAGCCCTAATATAAGTATGAATACGTTGATAGGCGGTATAATCGGAGCAGTATTGATGTCGGGTATAATTATTATTCTGCATATGATGGATGATACAATTAAGGACAGCGATGACGTCGAAAGATATCTTGAGCTTAACACCTTAGGATTAATACCGATAGAAGGCAAGGTAAAGGTTTCAAAGTCTAAGAAGAAGAAGCTTAAGAAAAGCATGCAGAAGAAATGAGAGGGAGAATACCTATATGACAGATAACATAGTAATTATCCACCATCAGGAGTTGGATTATAGAACAAATGAAGCATATAAGACATTAAGAACCAATATACAGTTCTGCGGTGATGATATAAAGGTAATAAGCATAACAAGCTGCACACCGAATGAAGGCAAGAGCAGCATATCCTTTAATCTGCTAGCATCGTTCGTAGATATAAGAAAGAAAGTTCTCCTTATCGATGCCGACCTAAGAAAATCAGTATTTAAGGGAAGATATAAGGTAGAGAATGCGGAGTACGGGCTGACACATTACCTGTCAGGGCAGAATAAGCTTGATGATATAATATATCATACGAATATATTTAATCTTGATATGATATTCTGCGGATCTTATACTCCGAACCCTGTTGAGCTGTTAAGTCATGAACGCTTTACCAATATGATTAATAAGCTGCGGGAAGAGTATGATTATATAATAGTTGACACCCCACCCATTGGATCGGTCATAGACAGCGCAATAGTGGCCAAGTCTGTAGACGGTGTTATCATGGTGATTGAATCGAATACAATCAGCTACAGGTTTGCACAGTATGTTAAGGAGCAGCTTGAGAAAACCAACTGCCGTATCCTGGGTGTGGTTATGAACAAGGTTCCGATGGATAAGAATAAGTATAACGGTAAATATTATGGTAAATATTACGGTAAGTATTATGGAACATATGGAGAAAAGAAACAAAAATAGCATTGGCAATTATATGCAGAATGAATATATTTGTTTACATTCATTTCATATAATAGTATAATAAGCATTACATAGAAGGTAATTGGATACACTTAGATAGTGCACATAAGCGGAAGGAAGTTTTGTATGCTACATATCTTCATATGTCCAAAGTGTTTTAACTTTCGAATAGTGTCTAGAAAGCCTGATGCTATTTGCTTTCATTGTGGTGCCAGATTATATAAAAGTGATATTGATTACATCGAATACATAGATATGAGTGAGCAGGAGCGTGACAAATACAAAGAGAGCTTCATAAACAGAATGAAATTATACCAGGACAAGACTGATTCCGTGTTAAAAGAGCAGAATATAAAGAAATAAGCAGAAGATAATATAATTATAATTAGGAATACATATTAGAGGGATAGGAATGGCTAGAAAAATAATAGACAGCAAGCTGGCATTCAGAAGAATATGTCTGATACTTTGTGATGTGGCAGTAATCATTGCAGCAAGTGCATTAGGATTACTGCTTCGCTTTGATTTGAACCCCAGTAAGGTAGAAATGCGTTTCGTGGAATCCTTATGGCAGTATCTGCCTATTAATATAATATGCACACTGATTATATTCTACATACTTAAGCTTTATCACAGCATATGGAGATTTGCCGGAATAGTGGAGATGCAGAATGTAACAGCGGCATGTATCATGTCTACTCTTATCCAGTTCTCAGGACTAAAAATTATGGATCTGCCTGTACCCAGAAGCTATCATTTCCTATATGGCGGAGTACTGTTCTTTCTTACACTGGGAAACAGATTCGCTTACCGTACCATCAGATATATCAGGAAGCTGCTTGGTAACAAAAGCGAAATAAAGCGAATCATGATAATAGGAGGCGGTAATGCAGCCAATGTGATTATCAGGGAGATTCGTACCAGCGAGCATATCAGCAACACAACAGTAAAATGCATAATAGATGATGATCCTTTAAAGCAAGGCACTTATATCCAAGGGGTAAAGGTAGTAGGCACTAGGGATAATATCATAGAGACAGTAAATCTGTTAAATATAAATGAAATAATAATAGCTATGCCGTCAGTAGCCAAGAAGACTATCCGGGAAATCGTAGAAATATGCAACCAGACAGACTGCAGCTTAAAGATTCTTCCCGGGGTATATCAGCTTATGAGCGGTGAGGTAAGCGTAAGTCAGCTAAGAGATGTACAGGTAGAGGACTTATTGGGAAGAGACAGTATCAAGGTAGACCTTGATGCTATCATGGGATATGTTAAGGATAAGGTAGTGCTTGTAACCGGTGGAGGAGGCTCTATCGGCAGTGAGTTATGCAGACAATTAGCCGCCCATCGTCCAAAACAGCTCATCATAATAGATATCTATGAGAACAATGCCTATGACATACAGCAGGAGCTTAAGAGTCACTACCCTGAGCTTGA
>DUQV01000030.1 GCA_012837605.1 Clostridiales bacterium
AGACGGGCTCATTTGTATTTGTTCTTTATATTGATACAGCCCCTCTTTAACTGATTTCTGCTCCCGGCGGCATATCTTTTTCAGGTACCATAAGCGCCAGGTTTCCATCTGCGTCCTCTGCACACAGAAGCATGCCTTCCGAAATCAGCCCCGCAAGCTTGGCAGGCTTAAGATTAACTACAACCATGACTTTCTTTCCAACCATTTCTTCAGGAGTGTAATAGGCTTTAATGCCTGATACAATCTGCTTTACCTGTGAGCCTATTTTAACCTGGGAGCATAGAAGCTTCTTGGATTTCTTAACTTCTTCACATGCTATGATTTCTCCTATCTGAAACTGAAGCTTGGCAAAATCATCATAGGTTATCTCTGGCTTAGACTCTATATCTATCACATCAGAGGATTCCTTATCCTGTACTGCTTCATCGACACGGTTTTGTTCCTGAGTATTCTCAGCCTTATAATATGCGTCCACTTTCTCAAGAACCTCCTTGATGTCCAGTCTTGCAAACAATATCTCAGGCTTATCAGTTACTTTTGTTCCTGACGGATACAGACCAAAGGTCTTAATATCGTCAAGCGTTCTTTCCTTGGCAGACAACTGTGCAAATATCTTGTCCGCTGTCTCGGGCATAAAGGATTTCAGTAAGCTTGCCCCTATACATATGCTTTCTACCAGATTATACAATACGGTTTCAAGACGGGCTTTCTTATCTTCCTCCTTAGCCAGAAGCCAAGGCATTGTCTCGTCAATATATTTATTACAGCGTTTAAACAGATTGAATATCTCGCTTATAGCATCCGCAACCCGAAGCCTTTCCATCTTGGCAATTACCTTTCCCGGTGTTTCCAACACCAGTCTCTTAAGCTCTTCATCGATCGGTTCTGCTGCCTTGCTGTCTCTGACAACTCCTCCAAAATATTTGTTTGACATGGAGATAGTACGATTAACCAGATTTCCCAAAGTATTAGCCAGCTCCGAATTAATTCTTTCAACCAAAAGCTCCCATGTAATTATTCCGTCACTTTCGAACGGCATCTCATGAAGTACAAAATACCTTACAGCATCGACACCGAAGAATTTCACCAAATCATCGGCATATAAGACATTGCCTTTTGACTTGCTCATCTTATCCCCTGCACTTCCCTGTAAAAGCCATGGATGACCGAACACTTGCTTTGGAAGAGGAATATCAAGTGCCATCAGCATAATAGGCCAATAAATAGTATGAAATCTCAATATGTCCTTACCGATAAGATGAAGGTCCGCAGGCCAGTATTTTTTATACATATCACTGCTGTTACCGTCTGCATCATAGCCTATTCCCGTAATATAATTACTTAAGGCATCTATCCAGACATAAATCACATGCTTATCATCAAAGTCCACCGGAACACCCCATTTGAACGAGGTTCTGGATACACAGAGATCCTGCAAACCGGGTATAAGGAAGTTGTTCATCATCTCATTCTTTCTGGATTCCGGCTGTATGAATTCCGGATTCTCCTTTATATGAGCTATCAGACGGTCTGCATATTTGCTTAGTTTAAAGAAGTATGCATCCTCCTTGGCGTACTGTACCTCCCTGCCGCAATCAGGGCATTTTCCATCCTTAAGCTGGGATGATGTAAAGAAGGATTCACAAGGTGTACAATACATGCCTTCATAAAATCCTTTATAGATATCTCCCTGCTCATACAGCTTTTTAAAGATTTTCTGTACTTGTTTTTCATGCACAGGGTCAGTGGTACGAATAAACTTATCATAGGACGAATTCATCAAATCCCAAATATCCTTTATTTGACCAGCAATTTTATCTACATACTCCTTTGGGCTTACACCTGCCTCTTTAGCCTTTAGTTCAATCTTTTGCCCGTGCTCATCGGTTCCTGTCTGGAAAAACACATCATAGCCTTCCCATCTCTTGAATCTTGCTATGCTGTCTGCCAATACGACCTCATATGTGTTGCCGATATGAGGCTTGCCGGATGTATAAGCTATGGCAGTTGTAATGTAATATGGCTTTTTACTCATGATTTTCTTCCTTTCTGCTTTTTCAGATTTTATATAGGTAGTTTAACTCTTGTCATTAAAAAACTCCCGTCTTTAATTTCTTAAAGACGAGAGGTCATCCCGTGGTACCACTTTAATTTACCTATGTCTCACGATCATAGGCCTTAGTCGCTGCTAATACAGCCTAGCATGATAACGGATGCCGCCGTCACAGCCTAAGAATTTCTTCCTCGGTGCACTGCTCCAAGACCATCTTCGCCAACTTCTGCCAATCTCCCCTTCTCAGCTGCCGGGGTTCTCTGTCGATTGCTCCATCGGTTACTCTTCTCTTCATCGCTTTTACTACTATATTCTATTATTGTCATTTATCGTTATGTTTATGACAGAGTATAGCATGCATTTTTTGTTTTGTCAATTTCATATTTTGGAAAAATTATGCGTTGCTTATTTCATTTATATGGTATAATACTATTAATTTTAGTCGTAGTTCCCGTCTCTATATTTTTGTAATCCATATATAACCTAAAGGAGCTCATATGATTAGTAATAACCTATCGGACAAATCATTAAAACATTTTGATATCAGGCTTTTTTATCTTATTTTAATGCTGTTTTTTTTATTAATAGGCTGCTCAAAAAGCAATAATAACGACAATAATAATATATATAAAAATGAAAATCCAACGGATATCATTTCAAGCCAAGATGATAATTCGAATAATAATTTGAAAGATTATACCGATGATTTCCATAGTGATAACGAATCTTCTATAGATGCGGTTATAGTTCAGACCCCTAACAAGCATAACTTCATTAATCCTGACGGGAATACGCTGGACACCCGAATATCGACACCTTCGGGATACACCCGCATTTCATCTGAAGCTTATGAGATTACAGGATTTATCAGAACAATTCCATTAAAGGCTGACGGCAGTCAGGTTCTAAAATATGATGGAAATCCCATACACAATCAGGATAATCATGCGGCAGTATTTAATATTGATATTGGTAATAGAGATCTACAGCAGTGTGCTGATTCTGTTATGCGGATATATGCTGAATACTACTGGTCCATAGAAGAGTACGATAAAATCGCCTTTCATCTGACAAATGGATTCTATATGAATTATACCAAATGGCGTGAGGGCTACCGTATAAAGGTGGAAGGCAATGATGTCAAATGGGTCAAAACTGCATCCTACGATGATTCATACGAAACTTTTTTCAGTTATTTGAACATGGTGTATGCTTATGCAGGAACTCTTTCGCTTGCTGCTGAAAGTACGCCTATTACCCTTGATGAACTGCTTCCCGGTGATATCTTGCTTGAAGGAGGAAGTCCCGGACACTGTGTTATGGTAGTGGATATGGCATATAATGAGGAAGGAAGCAGGTGTTATCTGCTGGCTCAAGGCTATATGCCTGCACAGGATTTTCATATCTTTACCAATCCGCTTCATCCGGAAGATCCTTGGTATTATGAAGCAGAGATGGACTATCCCATACGTACTCCCTCTTGGACATTTGACGAAGGCTCTTTGATGCGATGGGCTGATTTTGATTTGAAACAATGGTCTTATAAGACGCTCCCAAAATCATCTGCTGTTGACACAGATAATCTTAGCCGGATAACTCTCTTGGTTGTCGGAGACAATCTGATTCATATAGAAGTAGTGCAGAGCGGAAAGCAGGAGGACGGCTCTTACAGCTATTATCATCTGTATGATGAGATTAAGGATGTGATTATGGAAGCCGATATCGCAGTTGTTAACCAAGAAACCATCTTGGGCGGTAAGGAATTAAGATATTCCGGTTATCCTGCATTTAATTCCCCCACTGAAATCGGAGATGCCTTGGTTGATGCCGGTTTCGATGTGGTTTTACATGCAACAAACCATACTATGGATAAAGGACCAGAGGGAGTAACCAATACCTTTGAATTTTGGGATAAATACCCCGATATAACTGTGCTTGGAATAAACCGAACAGAAGAAGACCGCAGCAGAATTCCCATTCTGGAAAGGAACGGTATTAAGCTGGCCATGCTTAACTATACCTACGGCTTAAACGGTTATAAAGTACCTAAAAATATGCCCTATCTTGTAAATATGCTGGATAAAGACCGGATGGAAGCCGACATAAAAAAAGCCCGTGAGGAAGCGGATTTTGTTATAGTTTTCCCTCACTGGGGTACGGAATATGTCTATGAGCCTACAAGGTCGCAAAAAGAATTGGTAGATTTCTTCTATGAACTGGGAGTAGATCTGGTTGTCGGAACCCATCCTCATGTTCTTCAGCCTGTAGAATGGATTACATCTGACTCGGACCATAAAATGCTTGTGTATTATTCTTTGGGCAATTTTTTATCCTATCAAAAGGAACCGGCCAGAATGCTGGGTGGAATAGCACTTGTAACTATTACAAAGGATGATACTGATACATACATAAGTGATGCTTCCATCACTCCCATTGTGACTCATTATGAGCACGGATCGTCCGATTATAATTATGGAATCTATAAGCTGTCGGAATACACCTCTGAAATGGGTGAAAAACATGGTGTTTCGGACATTGCTACACAGGGGGATTTCTCATACGAAGAAACCGTTCGTACCGCTAAAAAGGTGCTCGGGGACTGGTATGAATAAGAGCCTTCATCACATACGGAATATGCTTTCTTCTGTTGGGGCGTTGCTCCCTTAACATAAAAATAAGATAAGATTGACTAAAAAGGTGTACCATACGGATACACGTTTTAATCAATCTTATCTTCTATCTGTCTACCCTCTCGCTCCCCCTGCCTATTTCCGGCTGGTTCATACCTTCTCCAGTACTAACCTTCTATAGGTTATCAAAATTTGGCTAAAATGTCAATACTATATGTGATTTTCACTTGTTATTTATCAAACTGCACAAAGCGAATTGTTACTATGTTGCTTTCTTATCTTTTATACCCGTTAGGATTTTTACTTTGCCAGTTGTATGAATCTCTGCACATTTCCTCTATGCCCCTTATGGCCTTCCATCCCAGCTCTCTTTCTGCCTTTGACGGGTCGGCGTAGGACACTGCGATATCTCCGGGCCTTCTTGAGGTTATTACATAGGGAAGCTTTTTATTGCATGCCTTCTCGTAATTATGGATTATTTCAAGTACACTATAGCCTCTCCCTGTTCCCAGATTGTAAGTTACAAGACCGGGCTTATCCATAAGCTTTTCTATAGCTTTTATATGACCAATTGCCAGATCTACCACATGAATATAATCTCTTATGCCCGTTCCGTCGGGAGTATCGTAATCATCTCCAAACACATTGATTCTGTCAAGAACACCCATTGCCACCTTAGCTATATAAGGCACCAGATTGTTTGGAATACCATTCGGATCCTCTCCGATTTCTCCACTCTCATGTGCTCCTATCGGATTAAAATACCTGAGAATAGCTATATTCCACGTATTATCTGCGGCATACAAATCCCTCAGAATATCCTCTATCATAAGCTTCGTTCTTCCATACGGATTCGTTGCCGACAAAGGAAAATCTTCTGTTATAGGTACGGTTCTCGGGTTCCCATATACTGTTGCCGACGAAGAAAAAACCATGTTCTTAACGCCGCACATCTGCATAGTCTCAAGTAAATTTATAGTGCCTATAATATTATTATTATAATATGCCAGCGGAATCTCACAGGATTCACCAACTGCCTTTAATCCTGCAAAATGAATTACTGCGTCTATTTTTTCTCTTTCGAATATATTTAATAAGACATCTTTGTCTCTTATATCATTTTCATAAAACTTGATGTTTTTGCCGGTAAGCTTTTCTACCCTTTTTATGGATTCCGGGCTGGAATTACATAAGTTGTCTATAACAACCACATCATATCCTACATTAAGCAGCTCCAAATCAGTATGGCTTGCTATATAGCCCGCACCGCCTGTAACTAATATTTTCATTATATAAACCTCCCGAACCATTTTATACAATAATACTGCACATGCCCAAATAATGCAATAAATATAATATAATTCAAACATCCTTTCTTTAAATCGAGGACATATTAAATTAAACCTTGATTAATAGTAGTATTATAATGTATTCTTATACACGAGAGTATATTGATCAATAAATATTGCGTTCCTTATAAATTTGCGGTTTTTAAGCAGAATGGAGTTTTTATGAACAAGCAATTATTTCATAAGGTATGTGACGAGGTTGTTGCACAAGGACAAGGTCTTATGGGGATTGGTACATTAGGCGAAAAAACCGTACACTCAGTCCTAAAAAAATATTATGAGACCAATAGCAATAACCATGAGATAAAGATAAAAGGATTTGTTGCAGACATTTGTGACGGACAGGAAATAATGGAGATACAGACTCAGGGCTTTAACAGATTAAGAAAAAAACTGGCAGTATTCTTAGACTTTTATCCTGTCACCATTGTCTATCCCATTCCATATATCAAGTGGATTCGGTGGGTAAATCCGCAAACAGGTGAGATTACCAAGCCTAGGAAATCTCCTAAAAGGGGTACACCATATATGATTTTTCCTGAGCTTTATAAAATAAAAAACTTTCTTTTGGAACCAAACCTGCGAATAAAAATTGTACTGCTTAATATGGAGGAATACCGATTTTTGGATGGATGGAGCGAGGATAAGAAGAAAGGTTCCTCCCGATGTGATTGTATTCCGACAGACATAATTCAAGAGCTGAATATAACACAAACCAAAGATTATGAAATGCTCATACCGGAATCCTTAAAAGAGGAATTCACCTCCAAGGATTATAAGAAGGCTGCCGGTCTGTCATCAGGTGCTTCAGTCATAGCAGTACATATCTTAAATTATGTAGGAGCCGTCAAAAGAATAGGAAAGAAAGGACGTGCTTTTTTATACTCACGATAACCGGATTATGCCGGCACAAGCAAACCAAGCCGCCAATCTGCATATCAGGCGTTTTTAAAATAATAAAAGGAGGATGGGGATAGAATATATATATATCCCAAATAAAACATTATGACTACAGAAAACACCCATCATATCGATGACAAAGAATTGGATATTAAACCAACTGCAAATGAAAGCAGTTCTGCTCCTTCTATGGATGATTTTAAGGAGCAAATTGAAAGATCTCTCAAAAAAATAAAAGAAGGCGATATTCTTAAGGGTACGGTAATCGGTGTATCAGAAACAGAAGTTATTCTGGATCTGGGTTGTTATGCCGAGGGAATTGTTAAAGCGGAAGAGCTTAGCAGCGATCCTGCCTTTTCTATAAAAGGTGATGTTTCATTGGGCGAAGAGATGTACTGTGTTGTTATCAGTGAAGATGACGGTATGGGAAACATACTCTTGTCAAGGAAACAGGCAGACAATATCCTGTCATGGGAAAAGCTGAATGAAGACATGGAATCCAAAACCAAGGTCCGGGTAAAGATTGCTCAGGCGGTAAAGGGTGGAGTGGTGGCTTATCTTTATGGTATCAGGGGCTTTATTCCTGCATCCCAACTC
The DNA here is from genome assembly GCA_012837605.1 of Clostridiales bacterium. GTDB lineage: Bacteria > Bacillota > Clostridia > Lachnospirales > Lachnospiraceae > Mobilitalea. Next base: position 7,530 of record DUQV01000030.1, read on the forward strand.
TCTGTCGCATATGTTGAGGATCTTGATGCATGGGTAGGAAAAGAGGTTGAAGCCATCGTAATTACTGCCTCAAAGAACGATCGGAAGCTCGTCTTGTCCGCTAAAGAAGTGGAATTGGAATATGCCGATAGCGAAAGAGCACGCCAAATATCAAAGCTTCTTCGTGGTTCTGTCACTACAGGAACAGTTGAAAAGATAATGCCTTACGGTGCTTTTGTAAATATAGGCGGCGGTTTATCAGGCCTTCTTCATATATCCCAAATCAGTGAAAAAAGAATAAAGTCTCCTAATGAAGTAATAAAAGAAGGAGAAACCGTAACGGTTCAGATTATAGATATAAAAGACGACAAAATAAGCCTTAGCATGAAGGCTGTCGCTGAAAATGAAGCAGTTGAAGAGGATGATACAGATCCTCCTTTCACCTATCAGTCAGGTGAAGAGGCAGCGACTAATCTTGCCTCATTGCTAAAAAACATCAAACTGGACTAAAGGTTCGGACTCTGACACATGTAATAATACTTCTGTTATGTCATATTAATAAGGAAGCACCTTTTATTCTTTTACTGAAGAATGTGGGTGCCCCCTTATAAGTATATCATGAATATACCGATTAATGATTCAGCTTGCCGAACCGATTTACACATGTGTCATAAGATATAAAAGAGATGTCCTTTCATGACACTAAATATTTTTAAACTGTGCCATGTATAAGTTATAATATAAGCCATTTTTGTCAAGCAGTTCTTTGTGGCTGCCTTCCTCCAATATCTTTCCGTCATCAATAACAAAGATACGGTCTGCCTTATTTATAGTGGACAGCCTGTGTGCAATTACGAAGGATGTTCTTCCTCTTAACAAGGCTTCAATTCCTTTCTGAACCAAGATCTCCGTGTGAGTGTCGATGCTTGAGGTAGCCTCATCCAATATTAATATCTTTGGCATGGAAACCATGGTTCTGGCAAATGCCAAGAGTTGTCTTTGTCCGATAGACAGCCCTGCACCTCTTTCCCGAAGCTCCGTGTCATATCCCTTCTCCAGCTTCATAATAAAGTCATGGGCATTAACCGCCTTGGCGGCAGCTATTATTTCTTCATCAGTCGCATCCAGCTTACCGTATCTGATATTGTCTTTAACCGTCCCCGAGAAAAGGAAATTGTCCTGTGTCATAATCCCCATCTGCTTTCTTAAGCTCTCAATGGAGACCTCCTTAACATTATGTCCGTCTATATATACATTTCCCTGCTGCACATCGTAGAACCTGCTTATAAGATTAACAATGGTGGTCTTTCCTGCTCCCGTAGGTCCTACAAGTGCAATGGTTTCACCCGGTTTTACTACAAAACTGACGTCATTTAACACCTGTGTATCCTTATCATAAGAAAATGATACTCGATCAAAGACTACTTCCCCTTTAATAACTGGCATTTCCCTGACTCCCGGAGCATCTGTTATCTCAGGCTTGGTATCTAAAATGTCAAATATACGCTCTGCTCCGGAGATATTCGTAATAAGTTTATTATAAAAATTACTTAAATTCATAATAGGTCGCCAGAACATTCCTATATATATACCAAATGAAAGCAAAGTCCCCACATTATCAACGCCAATACCCATAATCTTAATAGCTACCAGATACATAACGATAATTCCGATTCCCCAGCTCATATCTACTACAGAGAAAAACGCATCGTTTATAAGTATCGCATGTATAAATGAGTCTCTATGCTCTTTTACCAGTTGTTCAAAGTCTTCTTCAGCCTCTTTCTCCGCGGTAAAGCTTTGAATAACCCTCATTCCTGAAAGATCCTCATGAATAAAAGCATTAAGGTTGGAGCTTTTCTTTCTGTGAATCCGCCATCTTTGATGAGACCGTGTCTCAATAAACCATAGTCCTGAAAGCATCAGCGGAAGACTGACCAGGGAAGCAAGAGCCAGCCTCCAGTTTTTAAGAAGCATAATAATGACCACGGCACTTATGGTTACAAAATCCGGAATAAGAGTCGTAACGCTGTCTGACAGCACATCTCTTAATGAATTTACATCTCCTATAATTCTTGCAAGAATCTTTCCGGTCGGTCTGCTGTCAAAGAAGTCAAAGCTTAAACCTTGTATATGGGTATACAGCTCCTGCCTTATTCTCAGAAGCACATCATTTGACATTTTTGCCATAAGAAACATTCTTAATTTTATCAATAAAATAAAAACAATATTTATCCCTACGGCAAATCCAATTAAAATAAGCAGTCCTTCTATATCCTTCTCTGCTATATGAATGTCAACTGCCCTTTCAATCAGCAGAGGATTTATTATTGAGATTGCAACCGTTACCAGCATAATCAGAATAACGAATACTATAGTTACCTTATATGCCAAAAGGTAGCGGAACAATCGGATCATAGTGGTTTTTTTGCTGACAGAACTTATATGTTCGTCATCTTTTATTGCATTTATAGACATGCTATTCCTCCAATCCTATTAAAAACCCCTGTTATCGGAGCCTGTACGGGTAAGAGCATCTGTTGTTGAAATATATTCCCCATACTGAGCCAAATAGGTTTTATAGTAATATCCTTTTTCTTTTAAAAGAGTTTCATGCGTTCCGCGCTCAATGATTTTCCCGTCTTCCAAAATAATGATTTCGTCAGCATTTCTTACGGCGGAGATTCGATGAGCTATTATTATCTTAGTAGCTTTAACATTCAGCAGTGCTTTCTGAATAGAATGCTCTGTCTCCATGTCTAAGGCAGAGGTTGAATCATCCAATACAAGGATAGGCGCTTTTTTTGCTAATGCCCTTGCTATACTGATTCTCTGCTTCTGCCCACCGGACATACCTACTCCACGCTCTCCGATAACAGTTTCATAGCCATCATCCAGTTTATCAATGAATTCGTTGGTCTGTGAAAAACGGGCCGCTTCGATTATCTCCTCCTTGCTGATTCGCTTTCTGTTTCCTAACTTTACGTTTTCACTGATAGTATCAGAGAACAGGAAAACATCCTGCATTACTATAGAGATGCTTTCTCTTAACTGCTTTAAGCTAAGCTCCCTAATATTCACGCCATCTAAGCGAATTTCACCATCTGTTATATCATAAAACCTTTGTAATATATTAATAATCGATGTTTTCCCGGCTCCTGTAGCACCCATAATCCCGATAGTCTTGCCTGCCGGAAGATTAAAGCTGATGTCTGTAAGGATCTTCTTATCATTGATGGTAAAGCAGACCTTATCAAATTCAACCGAGCCCTTTACTTTGTCAAGAACAATCGGATTCTCTTTTTCAACGATTTCAGGCTTTTCGGCAAATATCTTTTTAATCCTTTTATAAGAAGCAAAGGCCGCAGCCAGATCATTTGATAACCAGCCCAACATCTCCATAGGCCATACAATATTCAAAGAATACTCAGTGAAAGCTCCCAAGGTACCTAAAGTAATCTCTCCGCTGATTACCTTTCGTCCGCCGAAAAATATAACAATCATAGGCAGTATCTTAGTAATAAGCTGAAAATATGGATAAAGTTTTATAAAAACCTTAGACTGTTTCATGTTTAAATCATAGTATTGCTTGTTATGAGACAAAAACTTGTTGATCTCAAATTTTTCTCTTGCAAAGGATTTTACGGTACGAACACCGGACAAGTTCTCCTGAGCTACGGTGTTAAGCTTTGCATTCTGTTCACTGATCTTCTCATATACTTTTCCCAACTTGTTTTCCATCAGTATGGCAAGACCTGCTACGACGGGCAGCACGATTGTTGGAATAATTGCCAGACCCGGGCTTAGGCGATACATAAAAAACAATGCTATTCCGGTATGAATGGTCACTTCAAAGATCAACATGCCTACATAACCGGTGGCGGCCCAGATTCTGTCTATATCATCCTTCACCCTGGACATTAATTCTCCCGTGTTGTTTTTATCAAAAAAGCTTATAGACAGCTTCTGTATATGTATGAATAATCTCTTTCTAAGCATAGAGCTTATCTTTGAGCTGGTGAAGTCAAAGGTCAGCTCCTTAAGATAGGCAAACACAGCCCTTCCAAATCCTAAAAACAGAATCATTAACAATAATGAGGGCAGCAAGCCTGACTCTCCGCCGATAATTACCTGATCTATAACGCGCTTTGTAACCTGTGGAGATACCATATCCATGATAACGGAAATCACAGTGCAAAGCAGTGCAAATGCGTAAGCATACCAATATTTCTTTATATAATAAGACAGTTTATTCATGACTCCTCCATTCCTACATCCCCTGATGTATAATATTTACCAACCGAGATTTGATGTTATGTCTTAATGTTTTGAAAAAAATAAACCGTGGTAGAAATACCACGGTAAATAAGCAAAAATTCGGTTGCATATAATGTTGAACTTATCCTTGAGCAGGCAGGAAAGATTAGGTCAACTCATAATACAATCTCGTTTCTTACAGAACCATGAGGTATTTCCACATAAAAATATTGTTGTAGTATTATTCAATTGATTGTCATGTAATAATTTCATATGTTTTACCTCCTTTTCTGTAATAGTCTTTCAACATTATAGCTTTAAGAATCACAGATGTCAATAAGAATATTTTAATAAAAATTTAATTAATTCAAACTCTATTAAACAAAGACACGTTCATTTGTGTTTAATATCAAATACCATTGTGAAAGCTTCTGTTTGGTATGGTTACTATAAAGCTTGTACCCTTAGTAAATTGGGTGCGAACCTTTATCTTGCCGGTATGTGCAAGGATAATCAGCTTTGCCAGCGACAGGCCCAGTCCATGTCCGCTGATATTTTGGCTTCGCACATGATCGGATCTGTAGAAACGGTCAAATATATGCTCAACATCATTACGGGTCATTCCTATTCCTGTATCGCTGACAGTAATAACACAATCACCGTTGTGATTTTCACATAGTATGGAAACTGTATCCCCTTCCTTAGAATATTTAACCGCATTATCAATAAATATACGAATAGCCTGTTTTAAAGCCTGTTTGTCTCCATATACGGTTACATCCTCTACGACAGGACTCTTAATATTTCTGCCCAATGCAACAAGTCTGGTTTCCTTAACCATATCCTCAACTATTGGCTTCATATTAAACCATCTTTTTTTCAGTTTTAATGTCTTTTTATCATGTCTGGATAAGAAGAGAAGCTTTTCAACCAGGTCCTGCATGGAGCGGGATTCGTTTTGTATGGCTTCAATAGATTCTTCCAACACTTCTTTATTATCTGATCCCCACCTGTCAAGCAGGTTGGCATAGCCTTGAATTACAGCAATCGGGGTTCTAAGCTCATGAGACGCATCAGATACGAATTGCTTCTGACTCTCATATGAGGTCTCTATTCTGTCCAACATCTCATTGATGACATTCGCCAAATCCTTTAGCTCATTCTGTGTTCCCTCAACATTAAGTCTTTCGCTGTGCAGATTATGAGCTGTCAGTCTGTTTGCGGTTGCCGACATAATACTGAGCGGTTCAAAGAGCTTTTCATCACTCTTTCTTCCTTTAATGATAATTATGACCACAATAACAATATAAAGAATAATGAGCTTCCAAAGCATTGAAAGAAATCTTTGATAGCTTCCGGTCAAATCATATTGAAAAGTTGCCAAATACAGCTTCTCATCTACAGAGAACTCTATCTCTTCATTAATAACAAGTATATGATTTTCACTTTTTCTGTCAAAGTGAATCCCATGAAAAAATGCTTTATCCGAGGTGGGAACATATGCAATATCATTATAAACATCCTCTCCGGCTTCAACATCATTTATCTTCATGGAGAGATTCTGCATATAATAAGGGTTAATATATATGCTTCCTTCCGTCTCTTTAACAGATGCGATTATGTCCTCTGCCATGTCACTGAAATCTTCTTTCTCAGCATACATATATATAAGAAAAACACCCAGCATAAGAATAATTCCATAGGACAAAAGCAATCTCAGATAACCCAATGAAATGCGAAACATAATTGACAGCCTGAGATTACTCAACCATTTTTCTCTTTTTCTTCTTATCGGGAGAATGATTTTAACTAAAGTTTTTCTTATAAATTCTAAAAAATTATCCCAGCTCATATTATCCCCTATAGCCTCTCGGTTTTTTATCGGTTAATCCTTAATAATATAACCGACGCCCCGCACTGTTGATATAAGGCGTATTCCGTACTTTTCGTCAATCTTCTGTCTTAAATATCTGATATATACATCCACTACATTGGTATCACCAAAATACTCGTAATCCCATACATGATTCAGCAGCTGTTCTCTGCTTAAAACTATGTTTTTATTACGCATCAGATATTCTAAAAGCTCATATTCCTTCTTGGTAAGCGTAAGCTCATCGTCCCTATAATAAGCTGTTCTGCTTGCAAGATTCAGCTTTAAATCCCCTATCTGAAGATTGTCAAGCTTTGGTTCTTTGATATTTCTTTTTCTGTTAAGGGCAACCCGGATTCTTGCCAGCAATTCTTCAATAGCAAAAGGCTTCGTCATATAATCATCTGCACCGGTATCCAATCCGGCAACCTTATCGGAAACATCATCCTTCGCCGTGAGCATTATTATGGGAACCTGTGACTCCAGGCGAATTCTACGACAAACTTCAATTCCGTTTAGCCCCGGGAGCATAATATCAAGAATAACTAAATCCACCTTCTCCTTTAAGGCTTTTTCCAGCCCCTGCCTTCCTTCCTGTGCAATAAGAACATCATATCCTTCATGCTTAAGTTCCAGCTCCAAAAATCTTGCGATTTTTAATTCATCTTCAATAATTAATATTCTCGCCAATTGATTCCCCTCCCATGATTATAATATACCGAGACTGCTGTAACTCTTATATACTGAGACTATTGTAGCTTTCTGACAGAATTTTTTCAACATCTCTGTCTTAGAATTTAATTAGAATTATATAAAAGACCAAGATAAAGGCTTCAAGCCTTTTCCCGGCCTTCTATATAATTCGCATGTTAATCCGTATTTTTTTATTCGCTTAATATATCTGATCGGATTGGCTGCTTAACGTGTTAATGTGGTTTTAACCGCCTTTACAACATTGTCTACTGTAAATCCGAATTTCTCAAAAAGAGTGTTTGCCGGTGCAGATGCTCCGTAGCTGTTCATTGGAACCGTGACTCCATCCAGACCAACATATTTGCCCCATCCGAAGGAGGATAATGCCTCAACAGCCACTCTGGCTCTTACATTCTTCGGGAGAATCTTTTCCTTATATTCATCGGACTGTTCTTCAAACACATCCATTGAAGGCATGCTGACCACCCTTACATCTATGCCTTCCTTTAACAGCTCTTCCTGAGCACCTATTCCCAACTGTACCTCAGAACCGGTTGCTATAATAATAGCATCAGGAACATCCTTCTTGGAATCAGAGATAATATATGCTCCCTTTAATGCCTCCTTAGAAGAACCTTTAAGCTGAGGCAGATTCTGACGTGTCAGAACCAATGCGGTAGGTGTATGGGCAGATGTTATGGCATAATACCATGCTGCAGCACATTCGGTTGCATCTGCCGGGCGGTATACGGTCATATTAGGCATAGCACGAAGCATTGACATTTGCTCTATAGGCTGATGTGTCGGACCGTCTTCTCCTACACCGATGCTGTCATGAGTTAATACATATGTTACCGGCACCTCCATAAGTGAAGCCAGCCTGAGCATTGGTTTCATATAATCACTAAAGACAAAGAATGTGGATACATATGGCTTGAGTCCTCCATGCAGTGCCATGCCATTACCTATTCCTGCCATGGCCAGCTCTCTGACACCAAAATGCAGATTGCGTCCGCCATAGTTATCCTTTGTAAATGATACTTCATCCTTCATCAGTGTCTTAGTTGAAGGTGATAAGTCTGCACTTCCTCCAATAAAATTAGGAAGGCGGTTCTTTATTTTATTAATTATCTGTCCGGAAATATTTCTTGTGGCATTTGCCTTGTCATCATATGCCCAGAACTCCTCGTCATCCAAGAGATTCTTTGCCGCCTCATCATCATGATACTGATCCCAAAGCTTCTTCATATCAGGATATTTATTGCAATATTCATTAAAGAGCTTGTTCCATTCCTCTTCCGCTTGTGCATTTTTCTTCGCAATAGCTTTATAGTTCTCATAAATCTCTTCCGGCACCTCAAAAGCTGTTTCACTGATCCAGCCCAGCTTTTCTCTTAAAGCTTTAACATTCTCTTCTCCTAAAGGCTCTCCATGAGCACTTGCCAGCCCCTCCTTCGGGCTGCCATAACCAATCCTAGTTTTTACCGTAATCATTGAAGGTCTTGACAAATCTGCTTTAGCAGCTTCGATTGCGGCTCCGATTTCCTCAAGATTATTGCCATCCTCAACCACGAGGGTTTGAAAACCATATGCCTCGAATCTCTTCTTAACATCCTCGGTAAAGGCAATATTCGTATCGCCTTCTATGGTTATATTATTAGAATCATACAAGACTATTAATTTCCCTAACCCCAGTGATCCTGCCAGCGACATTGCTTCTGAAGTAATTCCCTCCATCATACAGCCGTCTCCGCCAAGAACAAAGGTATAATGGTCCACAATAGGATAGCCGTCTTTATTAAATTTCTCAGCAAGATGTGCTTCTGCCATAGCCATGCCAACAGCCATAGCCATACCTGCACCCAGAGGACCTGTTGTGGCCTCAACACCAACCGTATGACCATATTCAGGATGCCCCGGTGTTAAGGATCCGTACTGTCTGAATTGCGACAGATCCTCTGATGTAAGACCGTAACCGAATAAATGTAACAGCGAATATAACAGCATAGACCCATGACCTCCGGACAAGATAAACCTGTCTCTGTTAGTCCATTTTGGATTTGCCGGATTATGCTTCATGTGTCTTGCCCACAGCTCGTAAGCCATTGGTGCTGCGCCAAGAGGGAGTCCGGGATGTCCGGAATTGGCTTTTTGTATAGCATCAGCAGATAAGACTCTGATAGCATTTACAGACATTGTGTCAATGTTGCTCATTAGTTTTCCTCCTTTTATCTATAATGCTCTATTAAATATACAATAAAACCGATTTTGGAACAACTGTTATCTGCCTTGTCTGTTCTGCGATTTATACAACACAAAGACAAGACCCGGTACTAATATCAATTGCAATATGATACCGGGAAGACCTATTAGAACTGCACTCCAAACTGAAACAGGTGCCGGAACGTTCATGGCAAACATTCTTCCCATAATAAACAGCATAAATGCATAAATAATTCTTCCTGCTATCATTGATACAATCAAACTAATATATACTCTTAATGTTCTTCCTCCTTCATTAAAACGGCTTTTCTTCAGCAGATACATGAATAATCCTGCAAAAAATCCATACGCTGCCAATTCAAAAGCCATAATTACATTGAAAGGAAACATCGGCATGCCAAACAAAGAATTAACCAGCGGTGTTAAAAAGCCGACTATTGTACCATATAAAGCTCCAAGATAAATACCTGCTATAAACACGCTAAAATGCATGGGCTGAAACATTATACCCATATCCGGCGTTCCGAACATATGAAATAATCTTGGAATAATAATTCCTATAGCAAGCAAAAGACCACCTACAGTAAGTCTGTATATACTATTCTTTCTCTCTCTCATAATAATATGTCCTTTCTTTTAATTTATCAGTTTTCTGCTTATTATAACCCTTTTCAATTATATAATTATATACTCGTATCAATGGCGTTATCTGCAGCTATATCTGTGAAAAAACCTCGCCCAGACCTGTCTGTATCAGCAAGTCGGCTTCTTTGTCATATGGAGTGGCTGCTTTGTTGATAATAACCATCTTGTTCCCTCTGTAGTACCTTATAAACCCGGCGGCGGGATATACACTAAGAGAGGTTCCGCCTACAATAAGCATCTCTGCCTTCGATATTGCATATATTGCTTTCGATACTACTGTATCATCTAACCCTTCCTCATAGAGAACCACATCCGGTTTAATAATTCCACCGCATTCACAAACGGGAATTCCCGTTGCTTCTTTAATCTTATCAAGATCATAAAACACATTGCAATTCATGCAATAATTACGAAGCACCGAACCATGAAGCTCTAAAACATTTTTGCTGCCCGCTTTCTGATGAAGCCCGTCTATATTCTGAGTCACCACTGCTTTTAGCTTCCCCATGCTTTCCAGTTCAGCCAGTTTAATATGAGTTATGTTGGGCTTGGCGTCTTCATAAATCATCTTATCTTTATAAAACTCATAAAACTCTTCAGTATGTCTTATAAAAAAGCTGTGACTTAATATAGTTTCCGGAGGGTAATCATATTTTAGGTGATACAAACCGTCAACGCTTCGAAAATCAGGTATGCCGCTTTCAGTAGATACCCCTGCGCCGCCAAAAAAGACTATGTTGTCACTTTCAGTTATCATTTGCTTCAATTTCTTTATTTTCTCCAGCAACTCTATCCTCTCCTTTTGTTAAATGAATCCACAGCAGTTGCCAATGTTCTGAAGGTAATCAACACATTAATAATAGTAACCCCGTTATGTATTAATGTCAATTAAAAAACGACCTGTTAAAGGTCGTTAATATGAGACATCGGGGACTCGAACCCCGGACACCTTGATTAAAAGTCAAGTGCTCTACCGCCTGAGCTAATGTCCCATTCTTTTAATATTTAAAAGAAAAATGCCCAGAGCCGGAATTGAACCAGCGACACGAGGATTTTCAGTCCTCTGCTCTACCAACTGAGCTATCTGGGCATGGTATACTTAGTTCCTAAAGAAAGATATGTATAGACTTCTTTCTTGTAGAGCAAAAACAAGCAAATAGTAGCGGGGGAAGGATTTGAACCTTCGACCTTCGGGTTATGAGCCCGACGAGCTTCCAGACTGCTCCACCCCGCGGCACTTTTTATGTTCACATACAATATTATATGGCTGTGAACCTATATATTTTGTTTTTGGCAAAAACCAGTGGATGGGGAAGGATTCGAACCTTCGAAAGCGTTGCTAACAGATTTACAGTCTGCCCCCTTTGGCCTCTCGGGAACCCATCCGTATTATTTATAAATTTCAAAGCCGATGATCGGACTCGAACCGATAACCTGCTGATTACAAGTCAGCTGCTCTGCCAATTGAGCCACATCGGCATCGATGGGACCTATAGGGATCGAACCTATGACCCCCTGCTTGTAAGGCAGGTGCTCTCCCAGCTGAGCTAAGATCCCTTTAAGTATTATGTACGATGCCGTACATTTCATTCCATGAAATAATTGTATCTCATATTATGCCTTTTGGCTATAACAAATATTAACGACCCAGAAGGGACTCGAACCCTCGACCTCCGGCGTGACAGGCCGGCGCTCTAACCAGCTGAGCCACTGGGCCAGATAAAAGCACATTTCTACACATAGAAGCATTCATCCCGTAAGTTACACTCACTATTCTATCGTAACAAACCTGTTTAGGTCAAGCCCTCGACCTATTAGTAACAGTCAGCTGCATGTGTTACCACACTTCCACCTCTGTCCTATCTACCTTGTCGTCTTCA
>DUQV01000031.1 GCA_012837605.1 Clostridiales bacterium
GAACTTATTATCCATCTTCCTATCTCATTAATCATTCCCGTTTCTTCCGCAATGGGAATAAATGATGCCGGACTGACTAATCCCATAGCCGGATAATTCCATCTTATAAGTGCTTCAAATCCTCTTAGCTTCTTTGTTTTGCATTCAAACAACGGTTGAAATACAACACGCAGCTCGTTGTTTTTTATACAGTTCAGCAAGCCGTTTTCCAATTCCAGCCGTTTTAAGATATCATCCTGCATTACATAATCAAATGTACGGACTTCATTTTTCCCGGCGGCTTTTGCCTTATTCATTGCGATATCGGCATTCATCATAAGCTCAGTAACATTCAGGCCGTCCTTTGGAAATCTTACAATACCGTAGCTTGCAGTGATAAAGAATTCCTTTCGGGCTATCAGCAGGGATTCTTTCAGTGCGTCCCGGAATCTTTCAACATACTCCATAAGCTCATTATCATCCATATCTGTTGTGATTAACAGACCGAATTCATCACCGCCAAATCTTCCAAGTATATCACACTCTCTTATTAATGCTTTCCATCTTTGCACAATTTTGGCAAGAATAATATCTCCGGCACTATGACTGGCGGTATCATTTACCTTTTTAAAATCATCCAAATCAAGATACAGAATAATAAATCCCTTTTTCTCAGTATGATAAGAGGCAACCAGCCTATCTATCTCATTAAACATCATTTTACGGTTAGGAAGTCCCGTAAGAGAATCATAATAGGCAAGCTGCTTTAATTTTTCTTCATTCTCCTGTATTATAATATTGTTCTGGAATTCTTTCATTATCTGACTCTTTAGTCTTATTGAATACCAGTAGATTGTTGAAATAATAAATATAGTCGCAATCGGTATCACGGTACCCGGAAGCGTATTCATATTGTTGTAAAAAACAGAAGCTCTAATCGCTCCTGCTGCTACGATGAAATTAAGCAGAACGGCTATAATATAGCCGTTTTTTTTAAGATAAAGAGTCATAAAAACTGATAGAAGCACTTGTATCTGAGCAATTATGCCATTTATAATATTTCTGCTGACAGAAATACCAAGAACATTAATGTAAAATTCATTTACTTTGGAAGTCAACCGTACAATCATCACTAAACAAAGGACATACAGAAAAACGCAAAGACATAGACCAACCCATTGAATTGGCTTTAATTTTTTATTTCTGTCAATAATAACTAATGCATCTGTGTCCTTCATCATGTTATCCTCAGTAAAAAATGTAAAGCTATTACATGACCTGTAGTTGATTGTATTTTTTTAATAATAACATGCAATCAGGATAAAGTCTATACCTTTTTTATATATCCTTTTTCCAAAGACCATGAAGATTACAATATTCATATACCGCTATCACTTCATCATCATCAAGTGCGAATAAAGCTTTAGGTTCATCCCCGGGACGCAAATCCTTCCTCTGAGCACCCTTCTTGGTGTGGAGGTAAATCCACATGATGTAATGCTTTTCTTCCATAGGATGGAGCACGTCTCCAACATCAACCCGAACAATATTGCCAACAATGGATACACTGGGTACATGCTTTTCCTTTGATGCATCAACGGTATTTGCAACTAATTCTTCCATCTCTTCACCACAGCATACCACCGGTACACCCGAATCATAGATTTTTTCTATGATATTTCCACAAGCCTTACATCTGAAAAACATTGGTGTTTTCTGCAAATCCTTCTCTCCTTTCATTGACCTAAAAAAGGTCTAAATATGCGTTAATGATACATAAATACAGTATAGTTTAACTAATACTGTTAGTCAACTGTCATGAGTGCTCACCCCATTATACTTCAAGCATTTTTAAGTAGTCATTTTTAGGACGAACCCCGATTGCTGTAGCCGATACTTTACCATCCTTTATAACCATTATAGTAGGAATACTCATGATTCCGTATTTTGCAGCAAGCTCACTTTCTTCATCTACATTAATTTTACCCACCTTAACACCTTCGGTTTCGTTAGCTATTTGCTCAATTGTTGGTGATACCATTCTGCAGGGTCCGCACCAGGAAGCCCAAAAATCCAGTAAAACCGGCTTTTTTGCGTTTAATACCTCTTCTTCAAAATTGTGTTTTGTTATTTTAATTGATGCCATAATATTTCCTCCTTGTTTTTTATTTTTTTGTGTAATTAATATATCACAACACCCTATGCATTTCTGTGACGTTATCACAATCTGCCATCATTAAAATTCCTTCATAAAAATCTGGTTAAAGCTCATGCAGGTCTAAATTTTAGGGTTAAGTAGTCATAATATATATAATGATTGTTTTTGTCTGTTATGATAAAATCAGAACAAAGGTCATTCATTTGCTAAATGAAGCCAAACATTACATAATAATTCAGAAAGTGAGATTACTTATGAATAAGAAGATATTATTTAATGACGGATGGGAATTTGCAAAATCTGACTTAAATACAACCGACAGTGAGGGATTAACATTTGAACCTGTTTCCATTCCTCATGATTGGCTTATCTTTGATACCCAGAATTTATATGAGGACAGCATCGGATGGTACAGAAAGAATTATGTTCACAACAAGAATGGTCAAAGCGTTCTTCTGTACTTTGACGGTGTCTACATGGACTCTTATCTTTATGTAAATGGAAAACTTACAGGTACATGGAAATATGGCTATTCGTCCTTTGAGCATGATATTACAGAAGCTTTAAATGACGGATCAAATGAAATTCTTCTAAAGGTTGTACACCAAAGCCCTAACAGCAGATGGTATTCGGGAGCCGGTATCTATAGAAATGTATGGCTTAAGACAAGAGAAGCCAATCATATAGTAACTGACGGTGTCTATATTTCTACTAAGCAGACTGAGACCGGATGGCAGGTGGAGGTTGATACCGATCTCGTAATAAGAGATAAAGTGGAGCTTTCTCATACTCTTTACTATGATGAGAAAGAGGTGACATGTGTATCCCGTATTATTGATCAGGATAATAATAATCCGAACCCGGATGTTATTACGGATAGGCAGATTCTGAATGTTAAAAATCCTAAACTTTGGAGTCCTGATACTCCTAACCTGTATAAGCTTACTACAATGATGAAGGCAGAATCTAAGGAGCCTATTGAAATATTAACTCATAATGTCGGATTTAGAACCGTACTATTGGATCCGAATCTCGGGCTGATACTAAACGGAAGCAAAATGAAGGTATATGGAGTTTGTGAGCATCACGATCTCGGAGCTCTTGGAGCTGCATTTAATAAGACAGCTATGGTAAGAAGATTAAAGCTGCTAAAGGAGATGGGTGTGAATGCTATCCGCACAGCCCATAATATGCCTGCGCCTGAGCTTATGGATCTGGCAGACCGGATGGGATTTCTGATAAACTCTGAGGCCTTTGACATGTGGGAAAGACCTAAAACAACCTATGATTACGCCCGATTCTTCAAGGATTGGGTAGAAGCCGACGTTAAAAGCTGGGTTATGAGAGACAGAAATCATCCCAGTCTGTTTCTATGGAGTATAGGAAATGAAATATACGACACACATGCAGACGAACGGGGTTCGGAAATAACCAAGATGCTTAAAAAGCTTGTAAGTACATATGACCCTAAAGGAAATGCATATATTACCTTTGGCTCAAATTATATGCCCTGGGAGAATACCCAAAGATGCGCGGATGTGTTAAAAGTCGCAGGCTATAATTATGCAGAAAAATATTATAATGAGCATCATATCAAGTATCCTGATTGGGTTATATATGGCAGTGAGACGTCTTCTACCGTACAAAGCAGGGGAATATATCATTTTCCTTATGAGCAGTCCCTTATGTCTGATGATGATGAGCAGTGTTCATCTCTTGGCAACAGCTCCACCAGCTGGGGAGCACGTTCAACTGAGGACTGCATTATATCCGATAGGGATACTCCGTTCTCTATTGGGCAATTTATATGGACAGGCTTCGACTATATCGGAGAACCCACACCCTATCATACTAAGAATTCTTACTTTGGACAGCTTGATACTGCCACATTTAAGAAGGATTCCTTCTATATATACCAAGCGGAATGGACAGATTATCATAAGAGCCCGATGGTACATGTCTTGCCCTATTGGGATTTTAGCATAGGTCAGCTGATTGACGTAAGAGTCTGCTCCAATGCTCCATTAATCGAACTGTTTTTTAACGGCAAATCGATGGGACGCCATAAAATTGACCATGTTAATGGTAAAGCGCTTTTGGGATGGTGGAAGATACCGTATGAACCGGGTGAGCTTAAGGCTATTGCTTACGATGAAGAAGGGAATGTCATAGCAACCGATACAAAAAAATCCTTCGGCGATGCCGCAAAGATTAGATTGAATGCTGATAAACATACCTTGGAAAACAATGGTCAGGATATAATATTCCTAGAAATCAGCATGGAGGATAAGTACGGTAATCCTGTAGAAAATGCGAATAACCGGGTTCATGTAAAAGTAACCGGAGCAGGAAATCTTGTAGGCTTAGATAATGGTGACAGTACTGATTTCGATCAATATAAAGGTCTAAGCCGCAGGCTGTTTAGCGGCAAACTTATGGCTCTTATAGGTTCTACCTTTGAACCGGGCAAGGTTTATGTTGAGGTCTCATCAAAAGGAATGGACAATGCGTATATTGAGTTTGAATCCATACCTACTGCATCAGATACAGCAGGCATGGCATCCCTTCCGGTCAATACCGACCGTCCGATTATCACCGGTACATCTGATGAAGTACCTCTACGCAAGATAGAGATTGTTGTTACCGATGACAATATTGCCGGCACTAAGCTGGATAAAAACAGGAATACTGCCGCTGTAAAAGCAGTCCTGCATCCGGCTAATACTTCTTACAAGGATGTACATTGGAGCATTGTAAATGCCACAGGTATTCCTATTAATAATGCCAAACTTGAAGTAAACGGTTTAGAGGCAAAGGTAATGGCTGTGGCCGATGGAGAATTCTATCTGCGCTGTATCAGCAATAACGGCACTGATAAGACAAAGCTGATCTCTCATCTTGAATTTTCAGCTTCGGGAATCGGTACATGTTATAAGAATCCTTATGAATTCATATCAGCAGGGCTGTATGATTACAGCAATGGGGATGTCGGAAACGGAAACGAAAAAGGAATTGCTCCCATGCATGATGCTGAAACAATAATAGGATTTAAGGATATTGATTTTGGTCCGATTGGATCAGATACAATTATGCTTCCTATCTTTACATTTAATGATGAGGCATACCCTATACAAATATGGGAGGGTATACCCGGCGAGGAAGGCAGCAGACTAATTTCAGAAGTGGTCTATCAGAAACCCCCGATTTGGAATGTGTATCAGGAGGAGACCTATATACTTCCAAGACGACTGAAAGGAGTAACAACCATAAGCTTTATATTGTTTAACAGGCTTCATATGAAAGGCTTCAGTTTTGAAAGAATAAACCGTGCCTTTGAGCGAAACTATGCCGCAGAATGTGACAATATATATGGCGACGATTATAAAATACAGGAAAGTAATGTTGTGCATGCAGGCAACAATGTCTCACTTGAATATAATAATATGGATTTTTCTGATAAAGGTGCAGCTAGGATTACCATACACGGAAAATCTTATATTGACAAAAACTCTATAGTTATCTTACTGGAAAACGACGAGGGAGAAAGCCGCCGGCTTATATCATTTGAAGGCTCTGAGGATCTGACTGCCCGAACCTTTAATATCGAAAAGATAACAGGAGAGAACAAGGTTTCCTTCATCTTTTTACCCGGCAGTAATTTTGATTTTAAATGGTTCCGCTTTGAACCATAATCTATAAGAGGGGCTGTTGCATAAATATACAGCCCCTTGCATTTTATAGAAAGCTGTTCTGTAAATTATTGGCCGGGATTACCTTATCTATCTCAAATTGTGAGTTGACTAAAAGCCACAGCTGGTTAAAAAAGAACATAATATTCCATATCGCCGCACCATTAAGATCATGGTTAGGAATTAAACTCAATATGGCATTAACCCCTCTTGCATCTCTGAATCTGACTAAATATTCGTTTTGAGAGGCAAATAGAAAATATGAGGATTTTGAGACCTCATCAAATTGTATAACCGCACCAACCTCTCTGGCTAAAGCAATAGCCGAATTATAACTCATTGACTGCCCTCTGGCATCTATTTCTGAATAAGGCAATCTCCATATATATCCTATTGTGGATAAACCGGTTACCAGCTTTTCAGGAGGTAATATACTAGTTTCAAATTCAAAAACATTATTATATGTTTCAAAGGCCACCACGGTTGGAGGTATTCCAAAGGTATATCCATATTCATATGTAATCAACAAAATATTATCTACAGACTGTCCCAGTCCGTCAAACCTCATCCCTTCGTATTTTATGTTGGATAACAGTTCAAAAACATTCATTGTTAAGCTGATAAAGAAAGCAAAACCTGATGCATGAAGACGGGTAGACAGCTTTTCTAAAAACTCTGCAAATAATGGGCGGTCTTCAGGAGCTATATACGGGATTTTATAATTTACTCCATAATACCCTTTACTTGCCAATATAATGATTAAATTGTTTATTAGTAAATCCTGTGCTTCTTCGTTTATCAATATACTGTGAACCACTTCTGATTCCTCTTCCTGACTGACAGAATATCCCGACAACATCATAATTGGTGCCACGCCGTATGATTTTGATATTTGAATTATCTCAGTGTCATTTATATTAAAAATTTCTCCTTGGTTAGTATAATAATAGCTGAATACTGTAAGGTAAGTCAGAAAAGGTAAGGTTTTTTTTAGAATATCAATATTTACAAACGGATATACGAATCCATTGGTTGAGATACTTCTTATTCTTTGAACCATATATTTTATTACGATGACTTCTCCCGGGTAAATGTATGGTCTGTCTGAAAGGTATGGATTGTTTCTGAGAAGCTCCATTATACTAACATTATGACTTCTGGCTATGCTCTCAAGTGTATCTCCCTCTTCTATTGTATACTCTATCTCAGGATAAAGAATAACCAAGGTTTCGCCCACAGCTAAATTATAAGTATCAGTAATTCCATTTTCCAAGATCAATCTTTCTAAAGATTTACCATAAGACTCTGCAATAGAGCTTAGTGTTTCACCCTGCTTAACAACATGAATAATCATAGCATCCCCCATAATAATCTTTGTTTCAATATATGAAATACAACTTATTTATTGTACATTTAGCTGTAAATTCCTATTAGTATTCCGGCAGCTCTAACGGTATAACTTTTCTTATTTCAAATTGTGAATTAATCAGCAGATACATCTGATTAAAAAAATACATTACATTCCATATCGAGATACCTTCTACTCCGTAGCTTGGAACCAGTTGCAAAATATTATAAATACCTCTTGCATCCCGAAATCTGATAATATATTCAAAATCTGAATAATACTGAAAATATGATGATTTAGTTATATCATCAAAATGAATTACCGCATTATGTTCTCTGGCTATGTCAATTGCTGAATTATAAGTGATTGATTGACCTGTTGTAACAC
>DUQV01000032.1 GCA_012837605.1 Clostridiales bacterium
AAACCCGAGACTGTCACAAAGTATACAAATCAGCTGTATAACAAGTTTGGGATCCACAGACGACAAGACCTGTTTCGGCTTGCCGAACAGCTTGACCGCGAATGGTTGGATAAGGATTGATTTTATAGGAAGGAAATGGTATACTGACTTTAATCTTACTTCTGCGATAATTTACACAAGACTCGGTGTGGATTTTGAAAGCCTCAACCCGACGGCTTATGGCTTCTGGCTCAAATATTTCGATGCTTATACACACAGCGTAGTACGGAGAATCGACGAAAAGGCGGTGATGCTGATATGATTTCGTAAATCCCTAAGTTGAACTCCCTTTACTGAAAGGTATTCTTAAATATGTTTACTTACATATACTCTATCTTTTTTGCAGCCATATTTCTTGCAGTATTTCAATGGAACAAGTGAATGAATTCTTGCTGAGTACCCATAAGCAAATACATTACCTTTTTTATCAAGAATCCTGAATTTATGATTTATGTCTGTTGGTTTTGCGTGTTTAACTGTAGATTCAAAGTCAAATGGTTTGATAACCCATTCGGTTCTAATGAATCTACCCATTACCCCAGTCCTCCTTGTAATAAAGGCTCAAGAATATCTTTATGTTCTTCATAATTCCAATCTGTGTTTAACACTCTGAATATATTGTAGTCTTTGTCTAATATCCAAATCATTATATCATTAACCTGTTTTAAACCCTCTATAAAGCGTTTCTGGTCGTCAAGTAGGTCACCATATACTATTGTCTTAAATACAGGATGTCCAGTCTTAAAATAGAAATCAAAGCGTATTATGAGGTCTTTTCCTATACCGTTGCTGTTTCTTTTTGTACAGCAGTCTATCTCTAAATCAACTTTATCACTCTTATCTTTCTTAAAGTCCTCAAGCATGAAATCATCTACAATTATTAGCATTGATGCTATATAACCATTACTATTATAGCCAACAGTAGGCATCATAGAATTTACAGGGTATTCTCTATATTTCGGGAATATCTTCTCTAATATTGGTCGTGTTGATTCTAAATCATTTTTCATTTCTTTTTCCTCCTTCTGACTATTAGATAAGCAATTAATAGTACTAACACTACTCATCCAAAGCCAATCCAAATCCAAGTAAAATCAAATTGTCATCTCGATTTACAAAAAAACCTATTAGCTATTAGTATTACTACTCCTATTATATCAAAAATCGACATGAAAAGCATTTTGTCTTGCTCTCACAGTACTTTCTTGTTTTAATCGGTTAATTAGTGCAAAAAGGGGGGTGTTCTATATGATATTATATAGAGCACCCCCCTTTTTTTCCAACTATGCACTTTGATAATCCATTTGTCGAAGAACTTAAAAAGCTATGAATATGCTCTGATTTTGTTAGTTACACTCCCGTTTTCTCATAAGCTCTCTATGATTTTATATAAGCACCTTATAAACTGTGATTTCATACAAAAACCGTCTAACCCTTGAGATTAGACGGTTTCATTGTGTTTTATTTTGGTGACCCACCGGAGACTCGAACTCCGGACACCTTGATT
>DUQV01000033.1 GCA_012837605.1 Clostridiales bacterium
TATTGTAATCGTGTATCATGGTATTACGTACATGTTGATTATACAAGTAAATGATGGAAAGGATGAAAAAGATGCTTGATTTTAAATATTATGCACCTACTAAAGTATACTTTGGAAGAGATTCTGACAATATGATCGGCAGAGCGGTAAAAGATTACGGCTATTCAAAAATATTGATCCATTATGGTACAGGCAGTGCTGAAAAATCAGGTCTGCTTGATAAAATCAGAAATATCTTAAAAGACGAAGGACTTGATTATGTTGAGCTTGGCGGTGTACAAGCCAATCCCAGGATTGATCTTATAAGAAAGGGTATAGAATATGCCAAGGAGGAAGCGGTTGACTTTATACTGGCTATAGGCGGAGGAAGCGTTATTGATTCTGCCAAGAGCATAGGCATGGGTCTTGCTAATGGAATGGATCCGTGGGATATGATAATAGGGCAGATAAAACCGACTAAAAGCTTTCCTGTGGGTGTGGTTCTTACTATAGCCTCAGCCGGAAGTGAAATGAGTAATTCTCATGTAGTGACCAATCCGGAAAATAATCTGAAACGGGCATTAAATGATGATTTACTCAGACCTGTGGTTGCTTTTCTTAATCCCGAACTCACTTATACAGTGTCAAAATTTCAGACCGGATGCGGAATAGTAGATACCTTAATGCATACTTTTGAGCGGTATTTTGCCCCTGATGAAGGCAACGAATTAACTGACAGGATTGCCGAAGGATTAATGGTTGCGGTTAAAAATGCAGGAAAAACAGCCATCAATGAGCCTGATAATTATGAAGCAAGAGCAACTTTAATGTGGGCTTCAAGTCTTTCGCATAACGGGCTGACAGGCTGCGGCAGGAATATACTGTTTCCGGTTCATAAACTGGAGCATGATTTCTCAGGTCTGTTTGATGTTGCACATGCAGCCGGTCTTTCCGTACTGTTTCCTGCTTGGGCAAGATATATGTATCATCATGATGTTCAAAGATTTTGCCAATTTGCCAATCGTGTCTGGGATATTGATACAGATGATGAGCCGGATAAGACAGCACTTAAAGGAATAGAGGCAATGACTAATTATTTTAAAGATATAGGTATGCCCACAACCATGAAGGAACTTGGAATTAGTCCTTCTGATTATGAGAAAATCGCAGATTTAACCACGGACAATGGTACAAAAGAGATTATGTCCTATGTTCCTCTTAATAAGGAAGATATCCTGAATATCTATCGGCTGGCGGAGTAAAGCTTTGGCACAGTAGAATTCTAGTGAAGTAGAACAGATAATCTATAAGCAAAAAGTGACTACCCAAGACCATCAATAATGATTGTCTTGGGTAGTCGTAAGTTTATGCCAATATGGGGATAATAGTCAATTGTCAAGAATTTTTTTCAGTTCATCCATGAATGTATTAACATCCTTAAATTCGCGATAAACAGAAGCAAATCTTACATATGCGACAGGATCAAGTTCTTTCAGCTTATCCATTAGGATTTCACCAATTACGCTGCTTGGGATTTCCTTATCTTCTCTGCTGAATATAATGGTTTCTACCTCATCAACCAATTTTGTAATCTGGTCTATGGATATAGGTCTTTTATGGCAGGACCTGAATACTCCTGATTCGATTTTCGCACGGTCATATGGTTCGCGATTGTTATCCTTCTTAATAACTACGAGGGGGATGGATTCAATCTTTTCGTATGTAGTGAATCTGCGCTGACAATCGTCGCACTGTCTTCTTCTACGGATAGAATTATTATCATCAGCAGGTCTTGAGTCAATAACTCTTGTGTTATCTTTGCCACAAAACGGACATTTCATAATAAAAATCCTCCCAAATTCTTCTACCGCACATATAGGCTAAATATACTATACTTCGATTATATTTGAGTTTTCTCGAATGGTCAAGTTATTATTAATATTTAATAATAATTGTCAGGTAGCTTAATCACATTTGACCAGACATTTTTCTGTGTCCACATCCACCAATATTATATCAACCCCAATCTGCTTTATATTACAGCTGTTTATTACGTATTCATGATCTCTTCCCAGTATTCCGAATATTTTACAGGGACCGGGTATTATGATGTGACTGATACATCCGCTGCAGATGTCGAATTCTATATCACACACATAGCCGAGTCTGCGGCAGTCCCTGCAATTAATTACTTCCTTTTCGCGCAATTCACATAAACGCATATAAATCCTCCGATCTGACATATAACCGTCAATCAACTAATTCTTATTTTATTATATGCACTTTGTATCATTAAGTCCGAATAAAAATATATTGCATTTATTTACATATTTAGCTATACTATTCTTGGCAAATGATTCTTTCATTGTGGGAGAGACAATGAAAGGAGCAAAATTTAATGTTCAGTAAAGCATACAGTGCGGTAATCCATGGGATTGACGGTCTGATTGTCAGTGTGGAGGCGGATGTAAGCGACGGGCTTCCCCTGTTTGACATGGTAGGTCTGCTTAATTCAGAAGTCAGGGAGGCAAGAGAAAGAGTCAGGATAGCTCTTAAGAACTCCGGTTATATGCTTCCTGCCAAGCGGATTACTGTGAATCTGTCTCCGGCAGATATCAGAAAGGAAGGAACAGCCTTCGATTTGCCGGTCGCTGTCGCAATTCTAACGGCCTTTGGCCATATTCTCGAGGATAATCTTAAAGATACCCTGATTATAGGTGAGCTTAGTCTAAACGGTAATATCAAAAAGGTTAACGGTGTGCTGCCCCTTGTGTATGCAGCAAAGCAGCAAGGCTTTTTAAGGTGCATTGTTCCGAAGGATAATGCGAATGAGGGAGCGGTAGTCAGCGGCATAAAGGTTTATGGGGTCGGCTCAATAAAAGAGGCGGTTGAACTTCTTAACGACATTGAATCTTATGAGCCTAATACCGTAGATATCGGCAAGCTTTTTGAAGGGTCCGCAAATGACGAGGATGTGGACTTCTCCGAGGTTGTCGGTCAGGCTGCACTAAAAAGAGCCATAGAGATAGCGGTATCGGGAATGCATAATATTCTTATGATCGGTCCGCCCGGTTCCGGAAAAACCATGCTTGCCAAACGGATTCCCACCATCATGCCCGAACTGTTATTTGAAGAAAGCATGGAGATCTCTAAGATATACAGTATAGCAGGACTGTTGGACAACAGAGCACTTATAACCGGAAGACCGTTTCGATCTCCGCATCACAGTATTACCTGCACAGCCTTGGTGGGCGGAGGTACTATACCAAAGCCCGGGGAAATAAGCCTGGCACATCTTGGAGTCCTGTTTCTGGACGAGCTTCCCGAATTCAATAAGAACACAATAGAGGTACTAAGGCAGCCATTGGAGGAAAAAGCAGTGACCATAGCAAGACTTAATGCCACATACCGTTATCCGGCAGGCTTCATGCTGGTTGCCTCCATGAATCCCTGCTCCTGTGGCTACTTCCCCGACCGTAACAGATGCGGCTGCTCAGTAAACATGGTAAAGCGTTATCTCGGGAAGATATCAAAGCCATTATTGGACAGATTTGACATATGTATAGAAGCATTACAGATTGATTATCAGGAGCTACAGAGCAGGGAAAAGGAAGAGACCTCCGCAGATATAAGAAAACGGGTGTATAATGCAAGAAAGATTCAGATGGAACGCTATGCCGGTCAGGGAATATGGTTTAACTGTCAGCTGTCTCCCAAGAATATTATAAAATACTGCAGGCTTGATTCGAAAGAAAAGAATCTTCTTGAACAGGCCTTTGTAAAGATGAATCTGTCAGCAAGAGCATATCATCGGATTCTTAAGGTTGCCCGTACTATTGCAGACTTGGACATGAGTGAGAAGATAACTGCCAAGCATATCAGTGAGGCAATCTGCTACAGAAGCATTGACGGAAAATATTGGGGTGACTGGAGGTAATTGTATGAATAAGGATAATAGACAGGAATTATATAAACTATGGATAGGCAGCATTCCGATTAAGGCTTATAAGATAAAAGCCATAATTGAATACTTTGGCAGTCCTGAGGATGCTTATTATGCATCTGATCATGCTATGGAAGAAATGATGAGAACATTAAATAATGAAGGAATCCGATTTACCAAACGGAATCTGGATGCAGTATTACTGAGAAAAGATTTGGGGATGGTAAAGAAAAATATGGAATATATTCAGAAACAGAGTATAAAATATTTAACAATGCTTGATGAATCATATCCGGGCAAGCTAAGAAACATATATGATCCGCCATTTCTGCTGTATTATAAAGGAGTGCCGCTGCCTGACGATAAAAGAGTAATATCCATAGTTGGTGCAAGAGAATGCTCTGTATACGGAAGAGAAACTGCGAAGTACCTTGCCGGTGCATTGGCTAATGAAGGGATAGTCATTATCAGCGGACTTGCCAGAGGAATTGATTCCTATGCCCATATAGGAGCACTGGCTGCTGAGGGTGTAACCTATGGTATTATGGGATGCGGAATAGACATATGTTATCCTGTGGAAAATATCAATCTGTACATGGATATGCAGGCAAACGGCGGTATTATATCCGAATATGGACCGGGTGTCAATCCTCTGGCATATCACTTTCCTATGCGAAACAGAATAATAAGTGCATTAAGTGACGGTATAGTTGTAATAGAAGCAAAGGAAAAGAGCGGATCACTGATAACAGTGGATTTGGGACTGGAGCAGGGTAAAAACATATATGCCGTACCCGGAAGAATTACGGATAAGCTGAGTGCCGGCTGCAATAACCTGATAAAGATGGGAGCTAAGCCGGTCACGTCACCGCAGGATATACTAGAGGATTTTCCCGGTTATGATTCAATCATGCAGAAGGTTTCATCACAGCCGGATCAGATAAAGCTTACCGGACTGTTAAGCAGCGAGGAACAGGCTGTATATGATATCATTGATCTTTCTCCGAAGCATATTGAGGAGCTGATCTGTCTGACCGGATTTGAGATGGGAAAACTGATGGAGTATTTGTTATCTTTAGAGCTGAAGGACCTTATATATCAGCCTGTGAAAAACCGCTATACAAGAAATGTGAAATTATTTACTTGAAACAGCCTTAAAAATGGTGTATGCTATTCTATGCTTTGGCACTGGCCAAAATTTATAAATAAATCATTCATTAATTCAATATGATATATGACATTATATGACATGATGTACACATAGAAGAGGAGTTTGATTATGCCAAGATATCTTGTTATTGTGGAATCTCCTGCAAAAGCGAAAACCATTAAGAAGTTTTTAGGCAGTAATTATGAGGTGCTTGCATCTAACGGACATGTAAGAGACTTGCCAAAAAGCCAGCTTGGTATCGATATTGCTAATGATTATGAACCAAAATATATAACCATACGAGGTAAGGGTGACCTGCTTGCCAAGCTCAGAAAGGAAGTAAAAAAAGCTGACAAGGTATATCTGGCAACTGACCCGGATAGAGAAGGTGAAGCTATATCATGGCATCTTTCTCATACGTTAAAGCTGGATTTGAACACAGAAAACAGAATTGTTTTTAATGAAATTACTAAAAATGCCGTAAAATCATCTATTAAAAATGCCAGAAAACTGGATTTTAATCTGATAGATGCCCAGCAGGCCAGAAGAGTTCTGGACCGAATGGTTGGATATACCATTAGCCCGCTGCTGTGGAGTAAAATAAAAAGAGGTCTTAGTGCGGGCAGAGTACAATCAGTAGCACTCAGAATAATATGCGACAGAGAGGAAGAGATTAATTCATTTATTCCCGAAGAATACTGGAACATTGAAGCTGAGTTCATTATTAATGGTAAGAAAAATCCTCTTGTAGCCAAATATATCGGTAAGGATAAGAACAAAGAGGTAATCGGTTCGCAGGAGGAAGCAGACTCTGTATTAAGTGAGTTGAGCAATTCCAAGTATGTTATTAAGGAAATTAAAAGGGGAGAGAGGATAAGAAAATCACCTTTGCCCTTTACAACCAGTACGCTGCAGCAGGAAGCAGCAAAGACACTTAATTTTTCAACAAAAAAGACAATGCAGCTTGCACAGCAGCTGTATGAAGGTATAAACATAAAAGGATATGGAAGCATAGGTCTGATTACTTATCTGCGTACGGATTCCGTCCGTATAAGCGATGAAGCTGATGCATCTGTTAAGGAATATATAGAGAATGTATATGGCAAAGAATATGTGAATCCGGAAGCAAATAACGACCGTTCGGGAAGAAGGGCTCAAAATGCTCATGAGGCAATTCGTCCTACGAATGTGCAATTTACACCTGCTGATATCAAAGAGTCCTTATCCAGAGATCAATTCCGTCTTTATCAGCTTATCTGGAAGCGGTTTGTTGCCAGCAGAATGCAGCCTGCCAGATATGAGACGACTTCAATTAAAATAGAATGTAACAGGCATTGGTTTTCCACTTCCGCATCTAAGCTGTTATTTGAAGGATTTCTTAGTGCGTATCAACAGGAAGAAGATACAGAGGATGTCAAAGCCACTTATGAGTCACTAAATGAAGGAGATGTACTAAACCTTAAAGAGCTTAAGAAGAGTCAGCATTTTACCCAGCCTCCTGCTCATTATACTGAGGCGAGTCTGGTAAAGACATTGGAGGAGCTTGGCATCGGAAGGCCAAGCACATATTCTCCGACAATCAGTACCATTATTGCAAGAAGATATGTTATAAAAGAGAATAAAAATCTATATACAACCGAGCTTGGTGAAGCTGTAAATGATATTATGGTGAAAGCATTTCCCAGTATTGTAGATGTGAATTTCACCGCTAATATGGAAGCATTATTAGATTGTGTCGAAGACGGTACTGTTGAATGGAAAACAATCGTTAAGAATTTTTATCCTGACCTTGAAGAAGCGGTTAAGAATGCCAATGAACAGCTTGATAAGATCAAAATTGCCGACGAGGTAAGTGATGAGATTTGTGATCTGTGCGGCAGAAACATGGTAATAAAATACGGACCTCATGGGAAATTCTTAGGCTGTCCCGGTTTTCCCGACTGTAGGAATACCAAGCCATATCTTGAGAAGATTGGTGTGCAGTGCCCGTCCTGTGGAGGAGATATAGTAATCAGAAAGACCAAGAAGGGCAGAAGGTATTTTGGCTGCAGCAATCATCCGGATTGCAGCTTTATGACTTGGCAGAAGCCTTCAAAAGAGAAATGTTCAAAATGTCAAAGCATAATGCTTGAAAAGGGTAACAAGCTGGTATGCAGCAATGATACCTGTGGTTATGTAACCTCGGCTAATGACAGCACAATTGATTAAAAACTGCTTATTTTTCTGTTATTATGAATTAGTCTTATTACTTAATAATACAAAATTAGATATAAAAATTGAAAATCAGCTAAAAATGTGTGTCAAAACATAGAGTTTAGTCTTGTTTTTAAAAATAATCTGTGATAAAATTAAAAAGGTAATACAATTAGAATAATTCTAATGTATTACCTTATTTCGTAGAAGCAATGCTTCTAATACATGGCAGAAGTAAATGCTTCGACTTTATTATGGATAAGAAGAATTAGGAGGAACTGTTTAATGAGTGTACAATTACTTGACAAGACCAGAAAGATTAATAACCTGCTGCATAATAACAATTCTCACAAGGTAGTATTCAATGACATCTGTGTTGTACTGAGTGATATACTAAATTCCAATGTATTGGTAATTAGTAAGAAGGGTAAAGTATTAGGCATTAAGAACAGGGCAGATATTGTTGAAATTAAGGAATTAATTAAGGATGCGGTCGGAAGGTATATTGACACACAATTAAACGAGAGACTCCTTAATATTTTATCAACAAAAGAAAATGTTAATCTTACCACTCTTGGATTTGAGTTCGAAGATATAAATTCTTATCAGGCTATAATCACACCTATTGACATAGCCGGAGAAAGATTGGGTACATTATTTATCTACAAGACAGATCCCCAGTATACATTAGATGATATTATATTAAGCGAATATGGTACTACGGTTGTAGGGCTTGAGATGATGCGTGCTGTGAATGAGGAAAATGCAGAGGAGAACCGTAAGATACAGATTGTAAAATCTGCTATAAGCACGCTGTCATTTTCAGAGCTTGAAGCAATTCAGCATATATTTAATGAATTAAAGGGAAATGAAGGAATACTTGTTGCAAGCAGAATTGCCGATAGAGTGGGCATTACCAGGTCGGTTATTGTCAATGCCCTGCGAAAGTTTGAAAGTGCAGGAGTTATCGAGTCGCGCTCATCAGGTATGAAGGGGACTTATATTAAAGTACTAAATGATGTTGTTTTTGACGAATTAAAAAATATATCAAATAATTAGCATTACACAAAAGGATTTGTGGGGCACCCCTATAAATCCTTTTCTACAAAAAACAAATTATTTCTACATAATTCGATGACAGTTTGCCACAATATGTGGTACGTTTTTACTACATTATTAAATATATCTTGTGTTTTTCTGTTTATTTATTATAATAATAATTAAATGGAGGTAAACCGATATGATAGGATCTAATGCTTTCAATTATATTAATATTCTTAAGAAAGCTGCAGATGCCAGCTGGAAGAGGAATGAAGTTATTTCCAATAATATAGCCAATGTAGATACCCCCGGATACAAGAGAAAGGATGTACAATTTGAATCATATCTGATGGGGGCTCTTACAGGAGACGGTTCACTTGATAAACGTGTAGCGAATGTAAGGATGGATACAATAAATCCACAGGTATATACTGATTATTCGAACCTTAGCTATCGAATGGATGGCAATAATGTTGATATTGATACAGAAACAGCGATGCTTGCTGAAAACCAGATACGTTATTATGCGCTGATGGATTCCATGACACAGGAATTTAATCGGCTTAAAATGGTGCTGCAAAATAAATAAAAAACAGGGAGGAAAATTCCTCCGTTGTATGTTTCATATTTTATAGTTTATCTAGGAGGAAAATTCCTCCGTTGTATGTTTCATATTTTATAGTTTATCTAGGAGGAA
>DUQV01000034.1 GCA_012837605.1 Clostridiales bacterium
AAAAATTAACGGCAAATTCATGATGCTAAGCAGACCTTCAGATAGTGGACACACACCTTTTGGTGATATATTTGTCAGTGAAAGCCCTGATATGATCTACTGGGGAAAGCACAGACATGTGATGAGCCGTGGAAACAACTGGTGGGAAGGACTTAAAATCGGTGGAGGAGCAGCTCCTATTGAAACAAGTATAGGGTGGTTGATTTTCTACCATGGTGTATGTCAAACCTGTAATGGATATGTATATTCAATCGGAGGTGCAATACTTGACATCGATAACCCGTCGATAGTTAAGTATCGCTGTAAGAATATTCTTTTAACTCCGGAAGAATGGTATGAGGAACGGGGATTTGTACCAAACGTATGCTTCCCATGTGCTACCATACACGATCCGGAAACAGGAAGAATTGCAATCTATTACGGTGCAGCTGACAGCTATGTTGGTTTAGCCTTTACCCAATTCGAGGATATTATGAAATATATTATGGATAACAGTGTAGTAAGCGAAACTGATACGGAGTTGGGTAAAAGGTAGTAATATGCATAAGCAAGACACATTTGTAGACAGTATAAATGTGTAGACACATATAATAGCTAATATTATAAGCTGCTGTAAAATCAATGTAGTTATTCTACAAAGGTTTTACAGCAGTTTATTTTAATTTATAATTTTGATTCTATAAACCTAGCAAATTAAAGAATAAAATGTTAATATAATTAACATAAGAAAAGATTTAAAAGAAAGGAATTAGAATACCGATGAGGTATTGGAATAACCCTTTTTAAGCTGTCCAACGCCTCGTCGGTATATAATTAATATTTTACTAATTATTTCGACTTGCCAAGCGGCCCAGTCTTAACGCCCCTTTAATTCCTGCATCATCACCAAGTAAGGGAGGAACTATGTACGAATCGATGTCATCAAGGATCTGTTTCATATTAATGTAGCCGTTCAGATATTCTTTGACCTTGAATCTTATTATTGGAAACAACTGCTCTTCATGCATGATGCCGCCGCCAAGGACTATCCTGTTAGGGCTGTAGCATAATATAAAGTTTGCGATGGCTTGTGCAATATAGTCTGCTTCCAGCTCCCATACTTCATATTCATTCTTAAGCTCATAAGCTTTCTTACCCCATCGTTCCTCAATGGCAGGACCTGACGCCAGACCTTCAAAGCAATCTCTATGATAAGGGCAAATTCCTTTATAATTATCATTTTTTAGCCTTCTAAGAATAATATGTCCCGCCTCGGGATGCATAAGACCATGTAAGGGTTCTCCTTCTATACAGACACCGACACCTATACCTGTTCCAATAGTAATATATATACCTATTTCACAGTCAAGAAGGGCGCCTGAGATTGTTTCGCCCAATGCAGCGGTATTCACGTCCGTATCAAATTCGATTGGAACATTTAGAGTGTCATGGAGAGCCTTTACAATATTATAGTTTCTCCAGGCTAATTTTGGAGTGCTTGTAATATATCCATATGTCTTCGATTTTTTATCGGGGTCAATCGGACCAAAGCAGCCTACTCCCAAGGCTTCAATACCCTTATTCCTAAAATAATTAATTATCTGTGGCATGGTTTTATTCGGAGACTCTGTTGGTATAATTTTCTTGTCAATAATATTGCCGTTTTCATCGCCTATGGCACATACAATTTTAGTGCCACCTGCTTCTAATGCACCTATTAACATATTTGACCTCCGTTTCTGATGGATTGATTTCGCGTGAACTAATCTGCTTATCGTAAATATTATAACATAAATGTAGTGATTTGTAACTCGTTATTAGTAATATGGTTATTTGCGTAATTTCAATGTACTACCACTAAATTCCCCTGCATACAATGTAACAACAACGATATTTGAGGGGGAACCCTATGAAAGGCTATATAGAGGAACGGGCGGTTGAAATCGCTAATTATATTATCGAAAATAATGCGACTGTGAGGCAGACTGCAAGGCAGTTCGGTATATCGAAATCAACCGTACATAAGGACGTTACGGAACGTCTTATTCAAATCAATCCATCACTGGCCAATAGGGCAAGAGTAGTACTGGATCTCAATAAATCGGAACGACATATTCGCGGCGGAATGGCTACAAAGGAGAAATATCTTCAAAGAGCAAGATTTAATTAATAGAACAGACACCATAAATATGTATTTCTTATACGGACTACAGTTCGTAACGATGAAACATATTAATGGTGTCTGCTATTTTTATATGTGAATATTAA
This sequence comes from Clostridiales bacterium, assembly GCA_012837605.1. Lineage (GTDB taxonomy): Bacteria > Bacillota > Clostridia > Lachnospirales > Lachnospiraceae > Mobilitalea. The sequence goes on from DUQV01000034.1 coordinate 2,248, forward strand.
TTATTTGCATCCTTTATAATTTGTTCAAGAATGTCTTCTCCCAGTCTTTCAACTGTCCTTGCGTTATCCCGCAGATTGCGGCCTAAGGCGGCGGAGGCAATATCTATTAATGCAGAACATATAGGAGTCGGAACATGATATTTCTTTCCCAAGGACTCCAAAAGCGCCAGACCCTGAGGTACATCCTCGGTTATATATCTGGAATCAACCTCGGTTGGACCCTTTGCCCTTGTTGGCATGCCGGCATACCAGTAGAATACTTCCTTGGCATCTCTTGATTCGTCTAAGGTATTACGGAATTTACAGGCTTCTGCATATGAAAGACGTTTGCATCCCAACTTCTCCATTACATCCATTTTTTCCTTGTCAAGTGCCTCCAGCAGGCGCCATACACTGGGTGTAAATACTTCATGGTACATACAATATTCACCATTGGTTTTTTCGATACGGGGTATGCTCATTATTGCACCAACCGTATGCACAATCAGATTAGGATTGTGTAATGCGGCTTCGGTTATGGATGATAAGTAGGCAAAGGGATATCCCAGTTTTTCAAGCTTTTCCTTGCCGTATTCTGAATTCTTTTTTGGATATATAGCCAGAGGATTGCGCACATTACGAAAACCTATTCTTATAAATCCCGGTTCTGTGATTCTGCAGTCTACGAATGAACTCTGTGCTTCGACAATAGTAAGATCAATATCGGAGCAATGCTTAAGTACATATGCTGTAGAGAAATATCCCGGGTTAAGCAAAAGTATCTGACCGTCTTTCAAATAGGGCTTTATACGTTTGATAAGATCTTCATGATATGTGGTCTGTATATATATAATAATGATTTCGCTTTCACTGATTTTAGAAATATCTCTTGTTATATGATTGATCTTAGCTGTTTTGGTTTCACCATTTTCGAAGAGTCTGACAGTAGCTTCGTTATTCAATAAATATTCAAAGTTTTTATCATGCATAGTACGGGAGGTTTTTATCAATGTAACATTATGACCTCTTAAGGTTAATTCTGCAGCAACTGCTGTACCTCCGTTACCTGCACCTAAAACAGATATATTCATGTCAATTCCTCCTTTAAATTTTTTCTTGCAATACTAGTAACAGTGTTTGCTGAATAAATAATTTTATTATAAAATATCTCATCCAAAACCTGTGCTGTAAGATCCCCAAAAAGAGGGCCACAGCTTATCTGATTTAAACCCGGAGCTCCATTGTATTCGATAAGTACCGGATCACCTGCTTCATCAATAGAAAAATCCCAGCCTAAAATACGAAAATGAGGGATGTTTTTATGGGCCTTTTGAATAGCCTCTATCACTTTCTCATAAGACGGTATTGTGACATCACTAAAAATTGTACCGTTAGGATGACTGTCTATCCATTCTGAGTTTTTGTTAATACCCATTGGAGCAAGCCTTCCATCCGGGTTAATAGGACAGGCAATGCCACCTGCTGAGACATTATCGAGTCGTGAACCATCTACGCCCATCCGTAAAATAGCTGAAGATATATGAATCTTCCCATGGAACAAAAAAGATATTACCCGAATGGTATTTAATGATTTGGGATGTATGGATGCCAGGACTTCATGCTGAGATACAATATCTTGAACAATAAAGTCTGTTCTGTATAATTTTAATATATGTTCAAAATCAATGCTTTGGTATTCATTCTTGTCATAGAAGATAATATCAACACCTTCGCCACTATACACTGATGGCTTTAGTACGAACTGTTTCTCAGATTCCAATATGGATTTTGCCTGCATGAAACTGATAATATTGCCGATGCCATCATAGAATATATTATTACTGCATTTAATAATTGTACGTGGTTGTTTAAAATTGGGAAACAACTGATTATAAAAACATTTGTCTGTATATGCATGACGAAAACCGGGGTTGTTCATGGCGGGATATATTATTGTCCAATATATATCTTCCGGTATATATCTGGGATCGTATTCTTTGGTTTTATTACAATAAAGGTCATACCACATTTTTTTTGGCTTTATGCCGTATTGACCCTAAAAAGAAAGTACCTTTTCTTTGAACAGGTAATTACTGCCCCGAAAACCTCCTTTTATTTTTGCCAGTTGACGTCTGCAGTTTTTTCGTGCTTTTTTTGCTTCAGAGAATAAATCTACTTTCTGATAAACAGTCTTGCATATTCTTTCCCACTTGGCTGCTTGATTAATTCTCTTATTCATGGCACCCTCCGTACAAAATTGAATAATTCAACTCAATCATCCTTTCTTATATTTTATTTATGTATGAAAATACCTGAAAACAGATAATAGAAAGTAGAAGTTGAAGCACATCTTCAACCAAAAAATGGTTTTTATATATCAACATTTTACCTGTGAAAAAAAGAATATACAGTAAAAATAATATAATGAGATGAAAATAATGGATAATTGTTAAATAATAAGTACATTAGATAAATTTAAAATCTTATATTCAGACTAAGATTTTAATAAAATTTAAATGACAGTTAGCAAAACAAATTATATCATATTTTAAAACCAATTTCATTAAATTTTATAAAAATTTTATCATTGGCCAAATTATTATAATATTTGATAAAATTTTGTTTTTTTATTTAACACCATATTTTTGATATTGACGATACTTGTAAAAAGAGAGTATAATCATCATACAGATATACAGATAGCGACAGATAACATACAGATAACATACAGATAACATGTGCAAGGGTAACCTTAAAGATAACATACAGATTACTATACAGATAACGATACGGACAGCGACATAAGTAGTGTGCTTGGGCTTGGAGGAATAGCACTTTTTTTATGCGATTCAAAAAAATTAGTATTAATTGATACAATTTTAAAAAATATAATGTGAAAGTATTTTTAATATGTTATAATATACTAGTGTTAAATTTTTGTATAATATTTAACGAAAAATTTGTAGAAGGAAGGAAAGGAATAATGGCTAAGATGACATACATGGGCGGTATCCGCATACATGAAGGAAAAGAATTATCTAAGGATATGCCCACGACCGTTCTTTTACCAAAAGGTGATTTGGTATTTCCTCTATCCCAGCATATTGGGACACCGGCAAAGCCACTGGTTTCTAAGGGAGATACGGTACTGGTTGGACAGGTTATTGGTGAAGCTGACGGTTTGGTTTCTTCCAATATAATAAGTTCGGTTTCCGGAACTGTTAAGGCGATAGAGAGAAGACTAATGCCGACAGGTAAAATGGAAGAATCAATTGTAATAACTAACGACAATCAGTATAACAAGATTGAAAGCTATGGGCAGAATCGTGATTATATGAATATGTCCAAAGAAAAAATCAGGGAAGCGGTGAAAGAGGCCGGTATTGTCGGTCTTGGAGGTGCCGGCTTCCCTACTCATGTTAAGCTTACACCCAAAAACGACAGCAAAATTGACTATGTGATTGTTAATGGAGCTGAGTGTGAGCCTTATCTTACATCTGATTACAGGCTTATGATGGAGGAATCCGAGGCGATCATCGAGGGTTTAAAAATTATACTTCGTATGTTTGATAATGCCAAGGGGATTATCGCTGTTGAGGACGACAAGCCCGATGCCATTGAAAAATTGAGGGTGTTAGCTGCTGATGAATCAAACATAGAGGTTCAGGCACTTAAGACAAAGTATCCCCAGGGCGGTGAGCGTCAGCTTGTATATGTTACTACAGGAAGAAAGATGAATTCAAAAAAGCTTCCGGCGGATGTAGGCTGTATCGTAAATAATGTGGCTACAGTAGCAGCTATATATAATGCAGTTGCAAACTCTATGCCTTTAACTCATAGAATTGTAACAATTTCCGGAGATGCAGCGGCAGAACCCCAAAACTTTAAAGTACCTTTGGGTATGAGTTTTTCTGAAATAATTGAAGCAGCAGGCGGTTTTAAGGTTCAACCCAAGAAAATTATTTTTGGTGGTCCCATGATGGGAAATTCCATGTATACTTATGAAGTTCCTGTTACTAAGACGGTTAATGCCTTGCTTGGATTCCTTAAAGATGATGCAGCGGTTGAAGAATCTGCTTGTATCCTCTGCGGAAGATGTTATTTCAGATGTCCGCTTAACCTTCTGCCTATGAAGCTTCAATTGTTGGGGCTTAATAGTGAAGATGAGAAATTTGTTGAACTTGACGGAATGGAATGCTGCGGATGCGGCTGCTGCTCCTATATATGTCCTGCCAACAGAAGTCTGACACAGACAATAGTTCAGACAAAACAAAGGATTTTGGAAAAAAGAAATGTACAGCATGAGCTTTATGAGCTGCATAAAGACCATGCAGTAAATGAATAAAGATCTTAATAATTGGAGAAAGAGGTGTAAGCTTTGAGCGATTTGTATAATGTATCGGCAGCTCCTCATATTAGGAGTCCGATCAAGACAAATTCAATAATGCGGGACGTAATTTTAGCACTGATTCCTGCCGGCTTATTTGGAATATTTAATTTTGGATTAAGGGCATTGCTTGTTATTCTGGCTACTGTCTTATCCTGTGTTGTAACAGAATATGTCTACTGCAGGCTTATGAAAAAGCCGGTTAATCCTTGGGATTATAGCGATATTGTAACAGGTCTTTTGCTGGCGTTTAATCTGCCGTCCGGTATCCCCATATGGATGGCTGTTTTAGGCGGAGTATTCGCTATACTTATAGTTAAGATGCTGTTTGGAGGTTTGGGTCAGAACTTTATGAACCCTGCTCTTGCGGCTCGTGTATTTTTATTTATCAGCTTTCCTGCCAGAATGTCATCATTTGCACTGGATAAGGTTATTTCACCTACAGTAACTGATTTTTTAAGAGACGGAGTGTTGGTACTGGATGGTGTATCCGGAGCGACTCCTTTAGGTCAGTTAAAGGCCGGAGAGACAGTAGATTTATTAAAGCTGTTCATAGGAAACATAGGCGGAACCATCGGTGAAACAAGTGCACTTGCTCTTCTTATTGGCGCTGCTTATTTGTTCTACCGCAAGGTTTTAACTCCTATTATTCCTTTTATCTATATACTTTCATTTGCGATATTTGCATTGATCTTTGGAGGTCATGGATTTGATATGAATTACATACTCGGTCATATTCTTAGCGGAGGTCTTATATTAGGAGCATTTTTCATGGCGACCGATTATGTAACCAGTCCGATTACCCCCAAAGGACAGTTGATTTTTGGTGCATTTCTCGGAATTATGACGGGAATATTTAGAATTATCGGTACAGGTGTGGAGGGAGTATCCTTTGCAATTTTATTAGGAAATCTGCTGGTGCCGTTGATTGACAATGTAACACGTCCTAAAACCTTTGGAAAGGAGCGTGTGAAAGGTGTCAAATAATAAAAATAATAAGAAATCATCCATATTACATGATGCTCTTGCTTTAACTGTTATAACTGTTATTTGCAGCTTTGCTTTAGCCTTTGTATATGAAATAACAAAGGATCCAATCAAGGCACATGAGGATGCGAAAAAGAATGCAGGTTATAAAGTGGTATTTGAGGAAGCAGAGAGCTTGGTTACCGATGAGGAACTGCTAAAGCTTGCAGCTGAAACGGATTTAACAACTCTAGATTCATCTTATACCGGAGTTACAATTGATGATGTCGTTCAGGCTTTGGACAGCAATGGGAATAAAATCGGATATATTGTAAAATCGAATACCAGAGGGTATTCCAGTATGATATCGGTAGCTGTGGGATATTCGCTGGATGGAGTGGTCAAGGGAATAGAGCTGCTGGCGATAAACGATACTCCCGGCTTCGGAATGGAACTGACTAACCCTGAATTCAAAGACAGATTTAAAGGTGTTGAAACGGGGCAATTTATTGTGACAAAGGACAGTGCGATTAATGATAACGATATAGATGTATACAGTGGTTCAACTGTAACAACAACAGCAGTAGTAAAGGCTGTTAATGCAGGAATTGGTTTTCTCATAGAATGTGCTGAGGATATAGGAGGTGCAGCTAATGAATAAGTATCTTGAAAGGTTAGTAAACGGATTATTTAAAGAAAATCCCACCTTCGTCCTTATGCTTGGAATGTGTCCCACATTGGCGGTAACTGTATCAGCTTGGAACGGAGTAGGTATGGGACTGTCTACAACCGCAGTGTTGGTTGCTTCTAATGTTATAATTGCGGCATTAAGAAGGTTCATCCCCAACACGGTAAGAATGCCGTATTTTATAGTGGTAGTTGCTTCTATGGTTACTATTGTTCAACTTCTGCTTCAAGCTTATTTTCCATCAGTAAGCGAGGCTTTAGGCATCTATATACCATTAATTGTAGTTAACTGTATTATATTTGGGCGTGTAGAAGCTTATGCAGCCAAGAATAAGGTTGGTCTTTCGTTATTTGACGGTATAGGAATGGGAATCGGATTTACTATAGCTTTAATACTTATCGGCTCTTTCCGTGAGCTTCTTGGGGCCGGTACAATATTTAATTTTAGGGTAATGCCAAGCAGCTATGAACCGATAGAGATGTTTATAAAGCCGCCGGGTGCATTTTTAGTACTTGCGATGCTCACTGCACTGCAGAATAAATTCAAGCTTCCTTCTGCCACCAATGGCTCAGGTAAAAAGTCTGCTCTTACCTGTGGCGGAGATTGTGCAAATTGCATGGGTGAGGCTTATGCCATTAACCATGAATTAAATGCAGAGGAACCTAAGATAAAAAAAGCTGTAAGAAAGGAGGACTGATTTGATGAACAACTATTTTGTAAATCTTATTATTATCCTAATAAGTGCAGCGTTTATTAATAACGTTATATTAAGCCAATTTCTTGGGATATGTCCATTTCTCGGTATATCAAATAAAATCAAATCAGCCGTTGGAATGGGACTTGCGGTTATGTTTGTAATTACCACAGCTTCAATTATATGCAGCTTAGCGTTCAGATATATTTTAGCTCCCATGAATCTGCAGTATTTACAGACAATTGTGTTTATTATTGTTATTGCAGCTTTAGTACAGTTTGTTGAAATGGTAGTCAAGAAAGTCAGTCCTGCTCTATATGATGCACTTGGGGTATATCTTCCTCTGATCACAACTAACTGTGCGGTACTTGGTGTTGCACTTCTTAATGTTGAGAAAGACTTTGATTTGGTTGAGAGTATTGTTAACGGCTTTGCTTCTGCGTTGGGTTTTACAGTTGCGATAATCCTTATGGCAGGTATTCGTGAGAGAATGGCATATAATGATATTCCCAAAGTCTTTAAAGGATTTCCGATTACTCTGGTAACAGCAACCTTAATGGCAATGGCCTTCTATGGCTTTAGCGGCTTAGTATAGAAGGGAGGTCTTCATAATGTATATTTTTGATATGATGGATATTGGAAACCTTCTCATAAATTTATCAGGTGTTGTGGCATCTTTTGATATTAAGAGCTTGGGTGTTGCTACCGGAGTTGTAAGTCTGATAGGCTTGTTGATTGGGCTGTTTCTGGGGCTGGCATCCAAGAAGCTGGAAGTGCCTGTAGATGAGACGGAAGAGAAGGTCAGAGAGCTTCTTCCCGGTGCCAATTGCGGTGGCTGTGGGTATGCAGGCTGTGATGCCTGTGCCAAGGCGATAGCAATAGGAGAGGCCGCTGCTGATGTATGTCCCGTAGCAAGCAGCGATATTCATAAACAGATAGCAGAAGTTATAGGCAGTAGTGTGGAAACTTCCGATAAAATGGTAGCTTATGTGAATTGTGCGGGAACCTGTGATAAGGCAAAGACGAATTCCAATTACTTTGGTCCAAGGGACTGCAAACTTGCGGCAGGGATAGGCGGTAACGGTTCTAAGGCCTGCAGCTATGGATGTATGGGATTCGGCTCCTGCGTAAGAGTATGTGCCTTTGATGCTATTCATATAATAGATGGTATAGCAGTGGTAGACAAAGAAAAATGTACGGGCTGTACTATGTGTGCGGCCGAATGTCCGATTAAAATTATAGAAATGATACCTGCTAAAGCCAGAACAGAGGTTGCCTGCAGTTCATTTGATAAAGGCAAGGATGTTAAGACAGTATGTACAATAGGTTGTATCGGATGCAGGCTTTGTGTTAAGGCATGCGAATATGATGCAATTCATGTTAATGATAATCTTGCTAAGATTGATTATGAGAAATGCGTTAATTGCGGTGCATGTGTTAAGGTCTGTCCGACTAAGGTAATAATGGAACAACCTATATAGATATCATCATAGGGTAAAAAACCTTATCATTGGCGGGTATCTTCCCCCATTGATGATATATCAAAAGAGCATATTATTGTTCGAATAAGACACGTTTAGTAAAACGGTTTATGTTCATACTAATCAGTGTGTTAAAGAAAATGATATGCTCTTAATATTTTACAACCGACTCATCGGCCGACACAAGAATTTTAACTGAAGGTATTTTTCTTTATATATTCACTTGGAGTCAATCCAATTTTTTTCTTAAATATTCTGCTGAAATAATTAGGATCCTTATAACCGACCATATAGCAGACTTCTTTCACAGTTAAATTGGAGTTTGTTAAAAGCTCCTTCGCTTTATTTACGCGAAGCATTGACAACCAGTCTATGAAATTAAACCCTGTGTGTTTCTTTATCAATTTACTGAAATATTGGGGACTGATATTCACATATTCAGCAACATCCTCAAGAGATATTTCCTCGGTGTAGTGTGCTTCAAGGTATTCTTTGGTGGCTTGAACTATTTTGTTGGAATAATCAATAGTATTACGCTTTTTAACTTGTCCGGTAATATCAAGAAATTGCTGAAAAGCCCATTCTATAAGCTGTTGTCCCCTCAGGCTCATCAAGGAGCTTATATGACTGGTGTAATCGAAATAATCCATTTCATTCATGCTCCCTATTCTTGAGGCATGAGAGGATAAAACAAGAGCTTCTATGATTTTATTTCTCTTTGCAGCATCATTTAGCTGACTTATCCTATTCATCATTATTAAAAAATAATTATATGATTCCGGTTTTCTGAGGCGGACTGCTTCTATCATATTTTTCTCTGCTTCTTTGTATTCAAAATTATAGTATTTATCATGCTTAACAAGATCATTAACATGTATTATTTCACCGGGATTGCAATATTGTATGCAGGACAGAGCCTCAAAATATGAGGTATATATTGAATGAATACTGTGAACATTACCTATTCCTGCAGCCAGTTTTGTCTGTATTTTATTTTCTATAGATTTTAACAAATTTTCTGCGATAGCTATACTATTTGATATTAAATCATTGGCAGAAACTTGGGTGTATGCATCGTCAGTAACAAGGAGGCAAAAACGATTATGAATCATGGGTCCAATGACAGCAGATATTCCTTTAAGCTCATTTTTTATAAAATAATACATAGAAAGTTCGTCTATATCAAAATCTATAATCTCTGTTTCTTCTTTGGGCAAAAACTCAAAAAGAATTACAAATCCCAGATTCTTAAAATTCAGTATACTCTTAAATACACTTAGCTCTTTATGTGATGCACCACGACAGAACAATGAAAACATAAAGCTCTTTTCGACATAGGATAATATATCTTCCTTTGAGAATTTTGAATTTAATATACCTGTATGTAGACTGTCCCAGAATTGTCTGTCAAAAAGGTCTCTTATTTTAGTATCTGTTTCGGTTGTATTCATAATATCACTCCTTGCAGGGTTAAAAAAATAGCATTTTTTTAATTATAACACTAAATAAATAATATTGCACGCAAAAAATGTGGGCAAAACTAAAAATATATAGTAATATATGGATTAAGTAATTATTAATCTTTTCATTTTGCCACATATATGCCAATATCAGTGAATAAAATACGAAATAGGCGAACATCGTGCTAAAGCTTGCTGAATTGAGGTTGAATTACCAAATGGATAAGAAGAAGTACAAGATAAATATAATGCTTATCATATCTATGATATCAATTATTGTCATAGCATCATTTTTGCTGTTAAAATACGAAGATTCTATACTAAATAAATATGATGCAGATGAAAACGAAAACAGGGAATTGATTCTTTTGTTCCATAAGATACCTGATGAAGAGGATTTAGATATGCTTTTTAAAGACTATAAAGGTGCTGTATATATAAAAAAACATTTTGAGAATTTTGTACTTATATCTGTTAGTGACAATAAAGTCTGCCGGAAGATTACAGACTATCTTGAAAATCATCCTTTGATCAAGTCTGTTGAACCAAATACCGCCATATATCTGATGCAATATACTAATGATTCATATTCTTCTGCCCAATGGCCAATCTACAATCCCGGATATTATTCTGTATATTCGGCCAACAGTAAAAGGGAAGTCACTTCTTTATATGATATGGACATGGACGTTTCTGAAGCATGGGTGTTTATGGAGCAGGAAGCCGCCAAGCGAAAAGAAGTGGTGGTAGCGATTATAGATACAGGGGTTGATTATACTCATCCGGATTTGGCAGAGCATATATGGATTAATCCGAATGAAATTCCGGATGACGGTATTGACAATGACTTAAACGGCTATGTTGATGATATTCATGGCTGGGATTTTTATAATGATGATGCAAGCATTGGTCATTATAAATTTGATAATAATACAAAATTAAATCTTGCACTTCCGGAGGATAATGATGACCACGGAACGCATATAGCCGGAATAATCGGAGCAGTGGCAGATAATGGGATGGGAATAGCAGGAATAGCTTCTAACATTGATATAAAACTGATGGTACTCAAGATAAATGGAGGTGTTGATGGAACCGGAAGCATATCCGATGCCGTTCTTGCTATAAAATACGCAACCGAAATGGGTGCGGATATCTGTAATATAAGCTGGGGGACAACTCAATATTCGAAGGTATTGGAGGAAACAATTAAGGATTCGGATATGCTGTTTGTGGCAGCAGCCGGTAATCTTGGAAAAGATAACGATACAAGACCGGTTTATCCTGCCGGTTTTATGCTTGACAACCTTATCTCGGTAACTTTTGTAGATGCTAATGGAAGAATCACCAGATTATCTAATTATGGAAAGAATTCAGTAGAGATAGCTGCACCGGGGGTTGATATTATGAGCACTGTGGTAGGAACTTATCAAACACTAAGCGGATCATCGATGGCAGCACCACATGTAAGTGCAGTTGCTTCTTTATTATATTCATATGATAAGAATCTATATCCTCAGGCTGTAAAGGAAATAATAATAAAAACGCTAAAGCCCATCTCAGGACTTGAGAATTATGTATTATATCCCGGCATACCTAATGCATATAAGGCGGTTCAGGAAGTAAATAATATTCAGGAGGATATGATTCCACCGGTCATAAATATTGAGGTTATCTATGATAAAGAGGATATAATGATATCTGTGAATGCAGTTGATGAAGGGGGCTCAGAATTAAGAGTGATCAGATGGCTGGCAGGCAGAAGAAAAATATCCGATTTTAACCGCGGTACGACCGGCTTGGCAGTTGAAAAAAATCAAATTCGTTTATCAAAAGCGGGAGAGTACACAATCTATGCCGCTGATTATGCGGGAAATGAAAGCTTGCAGACATATGTAATTGAAGATGATACCTCCCCTCCAATAATATCTTATAACTATTTCATATCAGAGGATTATAATAACAGGGAAGTCTATATAAAAGTGATCGATAACAAAAGTGGTATAAGAAGAGTTAAGTATCTTCCGGGGAAGAGAAAGACTTCTGATTTTCTTCCGGCAGGGTCGGGAGTCGAGCTTGAATTAACAGCGGGTAAAAGCTCGTTTAATGTGAAAAACGACGGAATATATACTCTGTATGCCATTGATAACCGCGGTAATCAGTCGGTAAAGCAGATTGAGGTAAAGACTGTATTGTCACAGGATATTAAATTCACACAAAAGGAAAGGACATTGTATGTCGGTGAAGAGTCTTATTTAAGAGCATTCGTAAAGCCTGCTGATACAACGGACATAATAACCTATACCAGTTCTGACAGAAGTGTTGTTACTATTAATAATAAAGGAAAAGTTACCGCAATAAAAGAGGGTACAGTAAGCATTACTGCCCGAACCAATAACGGACTTAAGACGGTTTGCAGGATTATTGTAAAAAAGACGACCCCATAGAATACTTGATTACAGCCTATTGATGGGATGGTAGTGGTAAATGAATTCATAATCAGGCTTAGTGACATATGTTAACGCACTTACATGAAAATATGCAAGTGCGTTAATAACACCTGCCAAGCTGCTTCAAAAATAGAAATAAATGTAAATATAAATTAGAAAAAAACTATTGACGAAAAAATTCTTATGTGTTATAGTGGTTAGGCAGAGAAAGAGGGCTTTTTTTTTATGTCAAAAAAGAAGTCCTTGCAAAGCAGTAATTAAGCGCTACAAGAGAAAGCGGAGGTGGAAATTGTGCGCGTAAAAATCACATTGGCATGTACGGATTGTAAGCAGCGTAATTATAACATGACTAAGGAGAAGAAATTACATCCGGACAGAATGGAAACAAAGAAGTATTGTAAATTCTGCAAAACACATACATTACACAAGGAAACGAAATAATTATTCTGAAAGGAATGTGAAAAATGGGAGAAACAACTGGTAAGGCAGCTGATAAGGCTCCTAAGAAAAGCTGGTTTAAGGGTATAAGGTCCGAATTTAAAAAGATTGTCTGGGCGGATAAAGAGACTCTTTCAAAACAGACTCTCGCTGTTGTTATCGTTACTGTTCTTTTGGGAATAATTATTTATCTGCTGGACTATGTAATTGAGCTGGGAATTGGTTTTATTTTAGGCTAAGGACAATATGGAGGTTCATTATGTCAGAAGCTAAATGGTACGTTGTTCACACATATTCAGGATATGAGAACAAAGTAAAAGCGAACATTGAGAAAATGATCGAAAACAGAAAACTGCAGGATCAGATATTAGAGGTATCCGTTCCTATGCAGGAAGTCATTGAAGTGAAAAATGGTGTGAGAAAACGTGTTCAAAAGAAGATGTTTCCCGGTTATGTATTACTCCATATGGTTATGAATGATGACGTATGGTATGTAGTCCGTAATACACGGGGCGTTACAGGCTTCGTAGGTCCGGATTCAAAACAACCGGTTCCACTCTCAGATGCAGAGATGCGTACTATGGGAATTAAAACTGACGATATAGTAGTAGATTTTGAGGTTGGCGATACAGTTATGGTAGTGTCCGGAGTATGGGAAAATACAACCGGAGTAATCAGACAGATTAATCCTCATAAGCAGATAGTAACCATAAGCGTGGATTTATTCGGACGGGAAACACCGGTAGAGATCAGTTTCAGCGATGTCAGGCTCAAAAAATAATTAGTCAACAGTACATGTGTTATTACCATGAGGGGTATATTAGCCATATGCACCGAACACGAAGAACATAATAATAGTTATAATATTTATCATGGTATGCAGTTATTTACTCAGTCAGTGGGAGGGAAATCCCCGCAAAACCACATTATCAGGAGGTATACAATAATGGCTAAGAAAGTTGTAGGTTATATCAAATTACAAATCCCTGCTGGAAAGGCAACACCGGCTCCTCCGGTTGGTCCCGCGCTAGGACAGCATGGTGTGAACATTGTTCAGTTTACAAAGGAATTCAATGCAAGAACCGCAGATCAGGACGGAATGATTATTCCGGTGGTTATTACGGTTTATGCAGACAGAAGCTTTAGCTTCATTACAAAGACACCACCGGCAGCTGTATTAATAAAAAAGGCAGCTAATATACAGTCCGGCTCAGGTACCCCGAATAAGACCAAAGTGGGTAAGATTAAGAAAGCCGATTTGCAGAAGATTGCTGAGATAAAAATGCCTGATCTTAATGCTGCTGATATAGAAGCAGCCATGAGTATGGTTGCAGGCACAGCCAGAAGTATGGGCATTACAATAGAAGATTAATTATGAATATAACGCGAATAAGCGGTTAAAAATCTATTAATGTGGGAGGATATAACGATTTACAGTTTTCTTCCGATATTACCACTAGGAGGTTTATAGAATGAAAAGAGGAAAGAGATACGTTAATGCTGCAAAGCTTATTGACAGAACAGTTCAGTATGATGTAGCAGACGCAATAAATTTAGTTAAGCAATCAGCAGTTGCTAAATTTGATGAAACAATTGAAGCTCACATCCGTTTAGGCGTTGATGGACGTCATGCAGACCAACAGGTTCGCGGAGCGGTAGTTCTGCCTCACGGCACAGGAAAGACAGTTCGCGTACTTGTATTTGCCAAGGGCGATAAATTAGCAGAGGCAGAGGCAGCAGGTGCTGACTATGTCGGAGGCGAGGAATTAATTCCAAAGATTCAGAATGAAGGCTGGTTTGAGTTCGATGTAGTAGTTGCCACTCCTGATATGATGGGTGTTGTCGGACGTCTTGGTCGTGTGCTTGGACCTAAGGGATTAATGCCTAACCCCAAGGCCGGTACAGTTACAATGGATGTTGCTAAGGCTGTTAAAGACATAAAGGCAGGTAAGATTGAATACAGACTGGATAAGACAAATATTATCCATGTACCTATAGGTAAAGCTTCCTTTAGCCCTGAACAGCTAATTGATAACTTTCAGACATTAATAGGGGCAATTATTAAGGCGAGACCTGCTGCTGCAAAGGGACAGTATCTCAGAAGTGTAACCTTGGCTTCTACAATGGGTCCCGGAGTAAAATTGAATACAGCTAAGTTAAGCTAACAGGATGCAAAAGGATATTGACATTATTAATAAATCCGTGCTATAATCCATTTTGCATAAATAATCTGCCGAAGACAGTAGGTGCCGACAGGCGTAACGCAATGCAACCTACCGAGGAGAAGTTGGTTAATGATATTTATAATAACCTCTTTTTGCTTTGGCAGAAGGAGGTTTTTTATTACAAAAAGACCGCGACGACATATCAAAGGAGGTGTACAATTGGCTAAAGTAGAATTAAAGCAGCCTATTATTGAAGAAATCAAAGGCTATGCACAGAATGCAAAGGCCGTAGTACTGGTAGATTACCGCGGACTTACAGTTGCAGAAGATACAGAGCTTCGTAGGAAACTTAGGGAATCCGGTGTTGTATACAAGGTTTATAAGAACACATATTTAAACTTTGCTTTTAAGGGAACTGAGTTTGAAGAATTATCAAAAGATCTTCAAGGTCCTACAGCAGTAGCTTTTGGAATTGACGATGCAACAGCTCCGGCTAGAATAATTAATGACATGATAAAGAAAATGCCTAAATTGGAATTTAAGTCAGGAGTAGTGGAGGGAACATATTACGACAGTAAGAGGATTCAGGTTATTGCAACCATTCCTTCCAGAGAAGTTCTTATTTCCAGATTGCTTGGAAGTATTCAGGCACCGATTGCAAATCTTGCAAGAGTGCTTAAGCAGATTGCTGAAAAAGCAGCTTAATCAGATAATCATAATTAATAAAGTAAAAACAATTTTTATGGAGGTATAATAATATGACAACTCAAGAATTTATAGAGGCTATTAAAAGTCTTAGTGTATTGGAATTAAATGAATTAGTTAAAGCATGTGAAGAGGAATTTGGCGTTTCTGCATCAGCAGGTGTTGTTGTTGCAGCAGGACCTGCAGCCGGTGGAGCAGCAGAAGAAGAGGAAAAGACAGAGTTTGATGTTGAATTAACAGAAGTTGGTCCTAACAAGGTTAAAGTTATTAAGGTTGTTCGTGACTTAACAGGTTTAGGCTTAAAGGAAGCTAAGGATCTCGTTGACGGAGCTCCTAAGATTGTTAAAGAAACCGTCAGCAAGGCAGAAGCTGATGACATGAAGGCTAAATTAGAAGCTGAAGGTGCTAAGGTTACACTAAAATAATGAATTCATAATAATAAGAAACAGACATACAAAGGTATAAAATCCGGATGATGTCTGTTTTTTTGACCGAATTAATTATTGCATAATGATATCAAATCCTTTATAATAATTTAGAATGTAGAGCATAACCATTCTCTTTGATTATCCTAAAACTATAGAGTAAATAAAGGAGATTACTTATGAAAAACATTTTTGTATTTGACCACCCCTTGATACAGCATAAAATGACTTTTCTTAGAGACAAGAATACGGGAACAAAAGAATTTCGTGAACTTATGAGTGAAGTGTCCATGCTTATGGCTTATGAGGTGACAAGAGATTTACCGCTTAAAGATGTTCAGGTTGAAACACCTATTGGTATTGCAAACACAAAAATAGTCTCCGGTAAAAAGCTATGCATCGTTCCGGTGTTAAGAGCCGGACTTGGAATGGTTGAAGGAATGCAGAATCTTATTCCCTCTGTAAAGATCGGACATATTGGTCTATATCGGGAGCATGAGACATTGCAGGCGGTGGAGTATTACAGTAAGTTTCCTGAGGATATCAGTGAGAGAGAGGTTATAATACTTGAACCGATGATTGCTTCGGGCGGTTCTCTGGCTGCTGCTGTGAATATTCTAAAGAACAGAGGAGTAAAACACATGAAGATTATGAGTATATTGGCAGCAAGAAGCGGTATTGAAAAATTGGCCAAGCAGTTTCCCGATGTTGAAATATATTGTGCAGCTATTGACGAAAAGCTAAATCCGGACTGCTATATAGATCCGGGCTTGGGTGATGCAGGAGACAGACTTTTTGGTACAAAATAGAATCGGAAAAACTTCAGAATATTGTATCCTCCATATATAACGCTTATGTTATATGTGGGGGATTTCATTTGAAATAAATATCATTTTTTTGAAAGTTCTGAAAAATAAGAAAAGTCAACAAATTTGCTGTTGACAGTAGAATTTTATTGTGGTAATATGGATAGTGCACTATTGTGGTGATATATGCCTAATTAGTATTATTATAGCACATCTGATTAGAAAAGAAAAGCTGTTTTTATAGAATAAAATTTATTTTTATCCTATTAAAATATTACAAATCTCAAGACTTCTCTAAGGTATTTAGCGGAGTCTTGTGTATACTTATTAAACTCAAGGAGTGAAAACGTCAATGGATAGAAACAGGATGCATCCGGTCAAGGTTGGTAATAACGTTAGAATGAGTTACTCCAA
>DUQV01000035.1 GCA_012837605.1 Clostridiales bacterium
TAAAAAGAAAATCTTACGCAAAAAATTTGCGTAAGGAAAATAGAATAAATACCGTTAAATATTCAAAAAGTCATTGTTTATGCTTATCATAGAAGTTCAAACTTCAAAACTTCGCAAAGCAGATGGGGCAGTAGGTGCCTGTAATGGTGCCTGTCACCATTACGAAAATATTAATAGAATATTAACAAAATGTTAATTAAGCATATTTCATAATGATTATATTAGAGGCTCTAAAGTCTGTAACAGTGGCATTTATGCTGTTTACGGTATTTTAGGGTCTCTTTTTGGCATGAATAGAAGAAGGAAGCATGTATCCGGGAAAGGTACAAGCTTCTTCCTATGGCAGAACTAAGAGTTGTGCTCACCAAGGGGTGAGCGTTTAATTTTAAAATTACTCCAATACAAATGGAAATACAAATAGAAAGTCCTGAAATTTTTGTGTATTTTCATATCAAAATATGTTACAATATACACGTTAAACGGTTGATTGATTTTTCAGTGACTCAATTGATAAATGGGGTGAGGTCTTGACAGAGAGTGTTATCACCAATACCGAGGAAAGCACTAATGGTATGCAGGCTGATGCTGCCAAAAAGAGAAAAAGGGTAAAACGGTTGAAAACTATTATTGTTTTAACTGTTATTTTTCTTTTGCTGTTGCCGACGATATTATGTATTATACTTGGTATACAATTAACAAAGCTTAAGGATCAGGTTGATTATTTGTTCTCTACATATTTAAGCAGTACAGATGATTATAATTATGCTTATGCTTCAATAGATGATTTAGCGGATGAAATTCTTAATGGTTTTAATGAACAGCAAACTGATGAATCTGATATGGATTCAGATGATTATGCTGATGGTAATGTTGAAGATAAAGTGAATGACGGAATTATCAAAAAAAATGATATGGACAATAACACTGATAATGTCAATGGCATTAATAATGACATGGAAGATGACATAAGTGCTGTTAATCCGTATGCTGTTGATTTTGCAGATGTTGATGATGATATTATTGAAGATACCGACACGGATGAAGGCTTGGATGCACCTGATACTTCCGGGCTTGACGAAGACGGACAGATTACAGAAGATAATACAAGTCAAGAGATCTACAGGGATCCGAATGGTATCTATTATGGTAAAAAGGTATATCTGACCTTTGATGACGGACCCTCTAATATTACTGACACGATACTGGATATTCTTGCAGAATATGGGGTCAAAGCAACATTCTTTGTAGTTGGATATGAGGATGAGGTGTCAAAGGAACGCTATAGAAGAATAGTTAATGATGGACATGTTCTTGCTATGCATGCATACAAACATCAATATAAGAAAATATACAAATCTTTAGAAGATTTTGATAAAGACTTTACAAAGCTATGGAATTTGTTATATGATACTACTGGATACATACCTACCATATATCGTTTCCCGGGCGGCAGTCTTATGAAAAAAAACAGCATCGACAAATACAACGAATATTTGGTTGAAAAGGGAGTTACTTATTATGACTGGAATGTGGTAAATGGAGATGCTGAAGGAATAGATTACACAGAAGAGCAGATGATTAACAATGTACTAAATGGTATTAAATATAGAAAGACTTCTATTGTACTTATGCATGATGGATACGGTAAGATCAAAACTGCAAACACCTTGCCTAAAATACTGGATGCTTTAATATCCGGAGGAGCCGAACTGCTACCTATAGATGAAAACACTCCGCTTATTAGGCAGGCTAAAGCTAAGAGCGTAAAATAATACATAGGGAGGTACCAGATAAATGGGTTTTTTCAAGGATTTGAAGGATGATTTATCACAAGCTGTTAATGAGCTGATACCAATGGACGATGATAGTACAGTAGACAATTCAGATCAGATGGTAAATACCTTAGATTCAGAAGCTATGACTGATACTGAAGAGGCTGAAAACGAAATGAAGGAATGGCTTGAGGGATTTATGGAAGATGATGCAGATGAGAGCATTTCGGATACAGGCTTAGATGATGCCATAGCCGAAGATGCTGCAGATGAAGTGGAAGGCACTTTAGAAGAGGCATATCAAGATGCTCAGGATGACATTGTAATGGATAAAGACATAGAAGATTATGAACAATTAGAAATAACAGAAAATGGTATGGAGGATGAAATTGGGGTTATGAATGAAAAGGTTGAAGTTATGAATGAAGAAAATTTGGATGTGAGTGTTGACGAGTTTCAAGAAAATGTTGATTTGGATTTACTCGACGAACTGAATGCAGAGGAGGAGCAGGCAGAAGATAAAAAGAAGAAATCCGAGAAAAAAATGCGTGCGGCTTCTGCAGCCAACGAAGATGATGTGACTGTCATCAGTAAAGGTACCACCATAAACGGAAGTATATCCTCAGACGGCTCATTAGATATTATGGGCAGCATCACAGGTGATGTGGAGTGTCTCGGAAAGCTTTCTATTACAGGTAAAATCATAGGAAATTCAACTGCTGCCGAGGTATATATCAATACTGAGCGTCTTGAAGGCTCTGTTAACAGTGAAGGAAGTGTAAAGGTAGGACTTGGCACGGTTGTTATAGGTGATATCATCGCTACATCCGGTGTTATTGCAGGCGCTGTTAAGGGTGAGATTGATATTAACGGACCTGTAGTAATAGATTCCACTGCAATAATCAAAGGAAATATCAAAGCAAAATCAGTTCAGATAAATAATGGCGCAGTAGTTGACGGCTACTGTTCATTAAGCTACGCGGATGTTGATCTGGATAATGTATTTGAATAATTCTTATGCCTAATAACTGCTTGCTAATTCGAATTCTTTGTGTTAGATTATTAGCGGTGTAGAACTCATATCAATTATAAAAACAGTGATATGAGAGAATATGGAGGCATAATTTCTATGAAAGAATACAATCGGGTTTTATTAAAGCTGTCAGGTGAGGCACTGGTCGGAGAACGAAAGAAAGGTTTTGATGATACAATATGTATCAATGTTGCGAAGCAGGTAAAGACACTTGTTGATAACGGTACGCAAGTCGGAATCGTAATAGGTGGGGGAAACTTCTGGAGAGGCAGAAACAGCGGGGCTATCGATAGAACCAAGGCAGATCAGATCGGTATGCTTGCCACAGTTATGAACTGTATCTATGTGTCTGAAATATTCCGACACATCGGAATTAAAACAAAGGTATATACACCATTTTCATGCGGTAGTATGACGCAGCTGTTCTCTAAGGATGATGCGATTGCTCTTATGAATGAAGGCGGTGTGGTGTTTTTGGCCGGAGGAACCGGTCATCCCTATTTTTCTACCGATACGGCTACGGCACTGAGAGCAATTGAGCTTGATTGTGATATTATCCTGATGGCAAAATCAGTAGATGCAGTCTATGATTGTGATCCCAAAGCCAATTCGGGTGCAAAAAGATACGACAGGATATCCATCCAGGAGGTTCTGAATAAGAAGCTTGGTGTCGTTGATTTGACTGCAGCCTGCTTATGTATTGAAAATAAGATGCCGATTTTATTATTTGGTTTATCTGAAGAAAACAGTATTATTAATGCCGCTTCCGGTAAATCAAACGGAACAATAATGACAGTATAAAACACTTAATCTATGAAAAGGTAGTATAATATAGGAGGGAAGAAGCAATGGATGAAAGACTGAATCAATATAAGGAGAGAATGAGAAAATCAATTGACAATCTGAAAGAAGAATTTGCAGCAATACGGGCCGGACGGGCAAACCCTCATTTATTAAATAAGCTAAAGGTAGATTATTACGGGCAGATGTCACCTCTGCAGACGGTAGCAAATATCTCTGTACCGGAGGCCAGGGTAATCCAGATACAGCCTTGGGAAAGTAAAATGATTAAAGAGATTGAAAAGGTAATTATGGCATCTGACCTAGGTCTGACACCAAGCAATGACGGTAGGGTCATTCGTTTGGTATTTCCTGAGCTTACCGAAGAAAGAAGAAAAGAGCTCGTTAAGGATGTTAAGAAGAGAGCTGAGAATGCCAAGGTGGCTATAAGAAATATACGCAGAGATGCGAATGATTCCTTTAAGAAGATGGAGAAAGCAAAGGAAATCTCCGAGGATGAGCTAAAGATCCTTGAAGAAGAATGCCAGGAGTTAACAGATTCCTTTATTTCAGAGATTGATTCGATACTGGAAGAAAAGTCAAAAGAAATACTTACTGTATAGAGTTTTTGTTAATAGATAAGAAATGGGTTACGCATTCTTGTGATATAGTCATAGTCATGAGAAGTTCTCAACATGGTGTTTATCGGGGTGTCCACGAAAGAATTAATCATTACCCTTTTGGGACACCTCTTTGTTCGCAAACAGGTTATGTATATGAAATGAGGAACATATGAGTGAAGCTAAGCTGAATATTCCCAAGCATGTTGCCATAATCCTTGACGGTAACGGAAGATGGGCGAAGAAGAGAATGATGCCTAGAAACTATGGGCATTCACAGGGAAGCAAGGTTGTAGAGAAAATCTGTGAGGATGCCTATAATATCGGAATCAAGTATCTTACCGTGTATGCATTTTCCACTGAGAACTGGAAGAGACCTAAGGAAGAAGTAGATGCCTTGATGAAACTTCTGGACAGTTATCTTGACACAAGCATCAAAACAAGTCAAAAAAATAATATGCGTGTCAGGATTCTCGGTGATAAAACAGGTCTTTCGGATTCGATAAGAACTAAGATTGAGGCACTTGAAGAAGCGTCGAAGAATAATACAGGCTTGAATTTTCAGGTTGCCATCAATTATGGAAGCAGAGATGAGATTATACGTGCAATTAAAGCCCTGTCGGAAGATCTGAAGGAAGACAGGGTTGCAGTTAATAATATAGATGAAACGATATTTTCGCAGTATCTGGACACAAGAGATATTCCGGATCCGGATCTGCTGATACGTACCAGCGGTGAGCAGAGATTGTCTAATTTTTTGTTGTGGCAACTGGCATATACCGAGTTTTATTTTACAGATGTTTTGTGGCCTGATTTTAATAAAGAAGAATTACTTAAAGCCATTGAATATTATTCCAAGAGAAATCGAAGATTTGGAAACATATAAAAGATCTGCATGGAGGTAGATTATGTTTATGACAAGATTAATCAGCGGCATTATCCTATTAGCTGTTGCCATTTCAGTTATTTTGCTGGGAGACAATGTACTGTTTGGTGCGGTCTTAGTAATTTCATTAGTAGGTATGTCAGAGCTGTATAGGATAATGAAGATTGAAAAGGCTGTTTTAGGCATAATCGGTTATTTGGCTGCCATAGGCTATTATTTTTTGATATATTTTAATCTTAATAAATATCTGTTATTATTATTCATAAGTTATTTACTGTTATTGATGGTTATATATGTTGTTGCATATCCTGTATACCGTATTGAGCAGGTTATGACAGCATTTTTTGGTCTGTTCTATGTGGGTATAATGCTTTCGTATGTATATAAGGTGGCTACTTTGGAAGATGGAGCTATACTTGTTTGGCTTATTCTTATCGGAGCATGGGGTTCGGACACCTGTGCTTATTCGGTGGGTATGCTGATTGGAAAACACAAAATAGCACCAAAGCTCAGCCCGAAGAAGTCGCTGGAGGGTTGTATCGGCGGTGTTATTGGGACGGCTCTTTTAGGATATATATATGCCCTGATTACAGGGTTAAAAATCACAGGTATAGCAAATCCGCGGGTATTATTTGCCATTATAGGTGCATCTGCCAGTGTGATTTCACAATTCGGAGACCTAGCAGCATCAGCAATAAAGAGAAATTTTGATATTAAGGATTATGGAAGAATGATACCGGGACACGGAGGAATTCTGGATCGGTTTGACAGCATTATATTTACTGCCCCGATTGTATATTATTTGGCGGTATACTTTTAAGTGTAAAATCACAGAATGAATATGGAAATACTATTACCTGGAGGACATAATGAAGAATATTGCAGTACTGGGTTCTACGGGTTCTATAGGAGTGCAGACTCTTGAGATTGCAAGAGAGTATGCGAATGAAATTAAGATAACAGCTCTTGTGGCCCATTCCAATATTGAGCTTTTGGAACAGCAGATAAGAGAGTTTATGCCTAGACTTGTCTGTGTCTACGATGAAAGCAGGGCAAAGCTTTTAAGAGATAATATAAAAGACCTTCCTGTTCGTGTAATGACCGGAATGGATGGGATAATAGCCTGTGCCACAGCGGAGTATGCGGATATGGTTGTGGCGGCTGTGGTTGGCATGATAGGAATACTGCCAACTATCGAAGCGATAAAGGCAGGAAAGAATATAGCCCTAGCCAACAAGGAAACCTTGGTAACGGCAGGGCATATTATAATGCCGTTGGTTAAAGAAAAGAATGTTGATTTGCTGCCGGTAGACAGCGAGCATTCGGCTATATTTCAGGCTCTTAACGGTGAGAATAATAAGAGTATATATAAAATTCTGTTAACAGCATCCGGCGGACCGTTTCGTGGGATGAAAAAATCATATCTTGAATCCGTAACAGCTGAGGATGCTCTTAAGCATCCTAATTGGAGAATGGGACCTAAGATTACAGTGGATTCGGCTACAATGATTAACAAAGCCTTAGAGGTAATGGAGGCTGCATGGCTTTTTAATCTTTCAATAGATCAAATACAGGTTCTTGTTCATCATCAGAGTATTATTCACTCAATGGTGGAGTATGTGGACGGCAGTATTATTGCCCAGCTTGGACTCCCTGATATGAGGCTTCCTATCCAATATGCACTTTTTTATCCGGAGAGAAGGTATATGAAGCTGGGAGAACGGGCAGATTTTATAAGAATAAAGGAGCTTACATTTGAAGAACCTGATATGGATACATTCTATGGATTGCGGCTTGGTATCGAAGCCGGAAAGCTTGGGGGAAGTATGCCGACCGTATTTAATGCTGCAAATGAATGGGCTGTGGCAAGGTTTTTGGAGGGGAAAATCGGATTTATGGATATTCCTCGGCTTATTGAAGAGGCTATGAGGAGTCATAAAATTATCCAAAACCCTTCACCGGATGAAATTCTTAACACTGAAAAACAGACATATGATTTTATAGAAGAAATCGTAAAATCATAATATTTCGATATACTGAAAGGACTGTGCCTATGAATATATTTATAGCTGTACTGATATTAGGAATAATAATATTTATACATGAATTGGGACATTTTCTGCTTGCAAAAAAGAATGGTATTACAGTTACTGAATTCTCCCTTGGTATGGGTCCAAGGCTGGCAAGCTTTGTAAAAAACGGTACCAAGTACTCTCTGAAGCTTCTTCCTATAGGAGGCTCCTGCCTGATGCTTGGTGAGGATGAAGATATAGAGGATGAAGGGGCATTTCACAAGAAGGGAGTATGGGCGAGATTCTCGGTAATATTTGCCGGTGCTTTCTTCAATTTTGTGCTTGCCTTCATCTTGGCTGTGGTTGTAATTGGTGCCGTGGGTGTGGATTATCCTGATGTAATACATGCAGAAGAAGGAACTGCTTTATATGAAGCCGGAATCAGGGAAGGTGACAGGATAAAGCGTATTAACGGTAAAAGAATTCATTTTGGTAAAGAGATTGATCTGAATTTCTTCTTCAATCCTGTATCTTCAGAACCAATGGATATCACCTATGAGAGAGATAATAAAACTTACAGAACTACTGTATATCCTAAACCCCTGCCTGCGTTTTACAAGCTGGGAATCCAGTATAGTGTTGAAACTGCACAGGCCGAGATTCTGGGGCTTGAGATAGGTTTTCCGTTTTATGAAGCAGGTATAGTCCCCGGTGATGTGGTAACAAATATTAACGGTACACCTATCGCAACCGGTAAAGACATGGCGGATTATTTTAATGCTAATCCTCCTACAGAGGAAGAAATAGACGTAACTTACAGGCATGACGGAGAGGAGAAAACTGTCCGCATAAAACCGAAATTGGTAGAGAATTATTATGATCTTGGACTGTTCTACAATGTCTACAGAGAGAAGGTTTCTCCTGTTGAAGTGGTTAAGAACAGCTTCTATGAAGTTAAATTCAACATTAACTATGCCATACAAAGTATATTATATCTGGTAGCCGGTAAAGCAGATATTAAAGAAATAAGCGGACCTGTAGGAATTGTTTCTGTTGTAGAAAACATAGTGGAGCAGACCGAAAGCGAAGGAGCAAGAATGGTATTTCTTAATCTGGCAAACTTTGCTACTCTGCTTAGTGCTAATCTGGGAGTCATGAATCTTCTTCCATTTCCTGCATTGGACGGTGGAAGATTGGTATTTCTGTTGATTGAAGCAATAAGAAGAAAGCCGATACCAAAAGAAAAAGAAGCGATGGTGCATTTTATCGGTCTTGCACTTCTTATGTTATTAATGGTTGTTGTGCTGTATAATGATATACAGAAGCTGTTTTAACTGTTTTTTCAGGTATTTATTATGGCTTTATACCGCAGATTTTATTTAATCAACAGCAGACTATACTGAGTATGTAAGGCTAATGTTTGAGTTAGGTGTAGTTGTGTTTTAACCGCATATGGAAAGGCGGGAATGTATGTATAGGAATAAAACCAAGGTGATAAGGATTGGAGACAGAGTTATAGGCGGAGGGAATCCGATACTCATCCAATCCATGACAAATACAAAGACTGAGGATGTGGTTGGCACAGTAAGTCAGATAGCAAAGCTTACAAAGGCAGGCTGTGATATTATACGCTGTGCCGTACCAAATATGCAGGCAGCCAAGGTTTTGAAGGAGATAAAAAAGCAGATTGATATACCATTGGTAGCGGATATACATTTTGATTATAAGCTGGCTGTTGCCGCTATAGAGAATGATGCTGACAAGATACGTATCAATCCCGGTAATATCGGCGGTGACGAAAAGCTTAGACCGGTCATAGATGCTGCTAGGGAAAGGAATATTCCTATCCGTGTAGGTGTGAACAGCGGTTCTCTTGAAAAGGATATAATAGCAAAGTATGGACATGTGAATGCCGAGGGATTAGTAGAGAGTGCACTGAATAATGTGAAGAGAATTGAAGATATGGGCTATGACAATCTGGTAATAAGCATCAAGTCGTCCGATGTTATGATGTGTATTAAGGCTCATGAGCTGATAGCAAAAAAGACGCATTATCCGCTGCATGTCGGTATAACTGAGTCAGGCACCGTAAATGCCGGAAATATCAAATCCTCATTAGGTCTTGGGATAATACTGTACCAAGGTATAGGTGATACCATACGGGTATCCTTGACCGGTGACCCGATTGAAGAAATCAAATCGGCCAAGATTATATTAAGGAATCTGGGATATCGAACCGGGGGAATTGACGTGGTATCCTGCCCTACCTGTGGACGAACCGGTATTGACCTTATCAGGCTTGCAGGCGAAGTGGAGGAAATGGTCGAAGAATTTGACCTTCATATAAAGGTTGCAGTTATGGGCTGTGTTGTCAACGGTCCGGGAGAAGCTAAAGAAGCTGATATCGCCATAGCCGGCGGCAACGGTATGGGAGTTCTGATAAAGAAGGGTGAAATCATACGAAGACTGCCTGAAGAGGAGCTTCTTGAAGCTTTAAGGCAGGAACTGATTAATTGGGAGACTTACTAAAGCCGTTTTGTACTGACTAAGCTCATTTATACTGCTGATACAGACTATTATGCTAATCTGTAAACCTGTTAATCATAATGCCGGACTGTCAACATTATACCGGACTGTCAATATTATGCCGGTATGCCGGTTATTATACTTTAGAGGGTATGCCGGTTATTATACTTTGTAGGATATGCTAGTTGTTATACTTTGTAGGATATGCTAGTTGTTATACTATGTAGGATATGCCGGTTGTTATACTTTGTAGGATGTGCTGGTTATTATACTGACAAGATACGAATAGATTGGATGGGAGAAATATTCATGTTATTTTTTGAAGCATTTGAGCAACTGACTTGTGATAATGAATTAAAGAGTCTTTACAATCAAGCTGAGGTTGTAAAGGTTGTTGCATCCAAACAAAACAATACTGTTACGATACATATAAAAAGTAAAGTATTAATTCATTGGGGTAATATCAAAAAGATGGAGGAACTGCTTAACCGGCAGCTCTTTTCACATTCAGGTAATAAGGCATATATAGCACCTTATTTTGAGCTTGCTGACAGGTATGAACTGAAGGATCTCTTATCGGTATATCGAAGCAGCATCCTGAAGGAGCTAACGGATATAAGTATCGTGACCTATCATCTGCTTACACAGTCAGAGATAAATGTGCAGGGTGATACCATTATTATAAAATCCATGGAAAACTGTGTTGCCGAGGAGAAGTTTGATAAGCTTAAGGATTATCTTATCAAGCTTTTTAAGGACAGATTCGGATATGATATATCAGTCAAATTGGAATACATAAAGCCTAAGGAGAAAAGAAGGCGGAGACTTCCTGCTTTCTTAAGACCTGAGGACGACGATGTAGTAGATGAGGATGAAGACGGATATGGGTATGAGTACGAATATGAGTATGAAATTGGACATTATCGTGAAGATGGAAGTGAAAATTTATATGCAGATATAAATAGAAATAGAAATAGAAATGGAAATGGTAATGGTAATGGATATAGTAATGGAAACGGATATGGAAATAGTTATGTATATAGAAACGGTAATGGATACGGTAATGGATATGGATACGGTAATGCTGCCGGAAACAGATATGGTAATGATGATGTAAACGGTTATGGTAATGCTGCCGAAAACAGTCATGGTATTGGTGATGTAAACGGATATGGTATTGATGGTGTAAACGGTTATGGTAATGCTGCCGAAAACAGTTATGGTATTGATGATGTAAACGGATATGAAGAAGGAAACATATATGGTAACGGACATGGATATGTAGGCTCAGTCAAGGGAGATTACAATGACGGTGCTGATTTGAACAATGGTTTGAATGATGGCTCGAATAATGGTTATGGAGAATCAAATGACGGTATGACGGGTTATTCTAATGGAAGAAAGGATGTAAATAATCCGTCTGTTGAAACAAGAGCCAAGTCGAAAAACAACTCAAGATCCGCTTATGGAAAGAGCAGATTCCGCAGGCTTCCTAAGGATCCTTCGGTTATATATGGGAAGAATTTTGAAGGGGACCTGATATCTATCTGTGATATTATCGGTGAGATAGGAGAAGTGGTCATAAGGGGTAAAGTAAGAAAGCTTGAGAGCAGATCTATAGGCAAAGGAAAGAGTCTTATTACATTTGCCCTTACAGATTTTACTGATAGTATTAAGGTTAAGATTTATGCGAAAACGATTGAAGTCGATGAGATTCTGGAAGACCTTAAGGAGGGCTCCTTCTATATGCTTAAAGGGGTAGCCATGGGAGACTCTTATGAGAAGGATATTACCATCGGATCTGTGGTTGGTATTAAAGCAATAGATGATTTTACTGTTAAACGCTGCGACATGGCACCGGTTAAGAGGGTTGAGCTTCATGCCCATACCATGATGAGCGATATGGATGCGGTTGTGGATGTGCAGAAGCTGGTTCGGCGTGCATTTGATTGGGGACATCCGGCAGTAGCGATAACAGATCATGGAGTTGTGCAAGCATTTCCACATGCAAGTTTGACTATAGATCCAAAGAAATTCACCGACCCGGAAGAGAAAGCCAGAGCCGAGAAGTTTAAAGTCATTTATGGCATGGAGGCTTATCTGGTGGATGATGTGAAAGAGGTTGTTGTTAACGGTAAGGGTCAAAGTCTGACGGATGATGTGTTTGTGGTATTTGATATTGAAACCACGGGATTTAGTAAGGTTAATGACAGGATAATAGAAATCGGGGCGGTTAAGATTGCAAAAGGTGAGATAATCGACAGATTCAGCACATTTGTTAATCCTAAGATACCGATTCCTTATAACATTACGCATCTGACTTCAATTACAGATGATATGGTAGTAAATGCTCCGTTTATTGAGGAGGCTCTTTTGAAGTTCTTTGAATTCTGCGAGGACTCCGTGCTGGTAGCACATAATGCATCATTTGATATGGGATTTATCATGCAGAATTCGCAGAACTTGGGCATTGAGAAGGAATTTACATATATTGACACCGTGGGTTTATCCAGAATTCTGCTTCCGGAGTTAAGCAGATATAAACTGAACCATGTGGCCAAGGCTTTGGGGGTGACGCTGGAAAACCATCATAGAGCCGTAGATGATGCCGAGGCGACAGCTGAGATTTTTAACAGGCTGGCAGATATGCTGTTTGTTAAGAATATCACAAATATAAATGATATTGATAAGCTTGGGAAATTATCAGCAGAGGCAATAAAGAAGCTTCCGGTATATCATGCAATATTGCTTGCCCAAAATGATATCGGACGTATCAATCTGTATAAGATGGTTTCTCTGTCACATATTGAATATTACAATAAGAGACCGAGGATACCAAAGAGCCTGCTGATGGAATGCAGAGAGGGGTTATTGGTAGGTTCAGCGTGTGAGTCCGGGGAGATATACCGTGCTGTTTTGTCGGAGCAGTCCGAGGAACAAATTGAGAGACTGGTGAATTTCTATGATTATCTTGAGATTCAGCCTATCGGAAACAATGAATTCCTGCTTAATGATGAGGGCGGGGAATATGGGAATATTACATCCGAGGAGGATTTAAAGAATATCAACAGAAGAATTGTCGCTCTGGGTGAAGAGTATAACAAGCCTGTGGTTGCCACCTGTGATGTGCATTTTCTTGATCCTGAAGATGAGATATACAGGAGAATCATAATGGCAAGCTTAAAATATAAGGATGCCGATAGGCAGCCGCCGCTTTATTTTCGTACAACTGAAGAGATGCTTGAGGAGTTCTCATATCTGGGACCTGATAAGGCGAGGGAAGTGGTTATAACCAATCCGAACCGTATCAGCGACCGGATAGAAAAGATATCTCCTGTAAGACCGGACAAATGTCCCCCTGTACTTCCGAATTCAGACGAAAACCTAAGAAAAATATGCTATGAAAAGGCTCATGAGATATATGGTGACAGGCTTCCTGAACAGGTTAAAAAAAGACTGGAGCATGAGTTGGATTCAATCATTTCAAATGGTTTTGCGGTCATGTATATAATTGCACAGAAGCTTGTGTGGAAATCAAATGAGGATGGATATCTTGTGGGCTCACGTGGTTCCGTCGGGTCATCATTTGTGGCTACATTGGCGGGAATTACCGAGGTGAATCCGCTGCCGCCGCATTATTACTGTGAAAACTGTCACTATAGTGATTTTGATTCAGAGGAAGTGAAGCGGTTTGCCGGAAGCTCCGGTTGTGACATGCCAGATAAAAATTGTCCGGTATGCGGTACGGTACTAAAAAAAGACGGGCATGACATACCATTTGAGACATTCCTTGGATTTGACGGAGATAAGGAGCCGGATATTGACCTGAATTTTTCAGGTGAATACCAAAGCAGGGCTCATGATTATACGGAGGTTATATTCGGCGAAGGTCATACATTTCGTGCGGGAACAATTGGAACACTGGCAGATAAGACAGCTTATGGTTTTGTGAAGAGTTATTTTGAGGAGAGGGGCATACATAAGCGTAATGTCGAGATAGACAGGCTGATTGAAGGCTTGGTGGGTGTCAGGCGAACAACGGGTCAGCATCCCGGTGGAATAGTAGTACTGCCTCACGGCGAAAACATTTATTCATTTACACCGGTACAACGTCCTGCCAATGATATGAATTCGAAAGTAATCACCACTCATTTTGATTACCACTCAATTGATCATAATCTGCTAAAGCTTGATATCCTTGGTCATGATGATCCTACCATGATAAAAATGCTTGAGGACCTCACCGGAGTAGATGCGAAGAAGATTCCGTTTGATGAGAAGAAGGTATTGTCATTATTTAATGACACCGCTGCACTTGGCATCAAGCCGGAGGATATTGACGGGTGTGAACTCGGGTGCTTGGGCATACCTGAATTCGGCACGGATTTTGTAATGCAGATGGTTAAGGAAGCTAAGCCGAAGACATTTTCAGATTTGGTACGGATATCGGGCTTAAGCCATGGTACCGATGTGTGGCTGGGGAATGCGCAGACACTTATAAAAAATGGAACCTGTACATTGTCTACAGCGATATGTACCCGTGACGACATAATGACATATCTGATAAGCAAAGGAATGGAATCCGGACTGTCCTTTAAGATAACGGAAAGCGTTCGAAAGGGGAAGGGGCTTACTCCCGATATGGAAGAAGCCATGCTTGCAGCGAATGTGCCTGAATGGTATATCCGTTCCTGTAAGCAGATAAAGTATATGTTCCCGAAGGCTCATGCGGCTGCCTATGTAATGATGGCTTTTAGAATTGCTTACTATAAAATATATTATCCGCTGGCATACTATACAGCTTTCTTTACAATACGTGCGTCTGCATTCAATTATGAGCTGATGTGCCAAGGTAAGGCATATCTTGAGAGCATTATGGCAGACTACAAGCGTAGAATAAACACATTAACCAAAAAAGAACAGGACACCTATCGCGATATGCGTATTGTACAAGAGATGTATGCAAGAGGAATTACATTCACACCAATAGACATATATAAAGCAAAAGCACACAAATTCCAAATAGTCGATGATAAGATCATGCCATCTCTAAGCTCCATAGATGGAATGGGAGACACCGCCGCCAATAATGTGGTAGAAGCCGCTAAACAAGGCCGCTTCCTGTCAAGAGACGATTTCAAGACCCGCTGCAAGGTTAGCTCTACAGTAGTTGAAACCATGGTCAGACTCGGCCTCTTGGTCGATTTGCCTCAGTCAAACCAAATGTCGCTGATGGATTTTCTGTAATGGTGGCTGTAATGGTGACAGGCACCATTACAGAAGTGTTAACTCGTGTAACATTTTTGTAACACGTGAACAATAGTGATGGTTCATTATAATTGGCATTGTTGCAAATTTGTTTCAATTTGCAAAACAATATAAAAAATTCAAAATAGTACTTGCTTTTTATTATGGAATAGTATAATATAAGTAATGTTCCAAGGCTCGTTGGTCAAGGGGTCAAGACGCCGCCCTCTCACGGCGGAAACAGGGGTTCGATTCCCCTACGAGCTGTTAATAATAAAAAGTAAGATAAACCACTTTCATATTTGAATGTGGTTTTTTTGTTGTTTGCCCAGTAGTAATGTCAAATCTATAATTAGGACTATCTGTAAATGGTATCTGCAAAAAAGACAGAGTTTATAGAAGTGTTTGCCTATCAGATAATTACTAAAATATTAATTATTGGACAATATCAACAAATATAAGATATTTCTTTCGTTAAATTACCATTTTTCTTAATATTTGCAATTATTTTATTTGGTAATATTATCAATAATAATATCTAAAATTAGCCATATTTAATATAAAATAGCTAAATATGTAAAAATGTGTTGACATAGAAAAAGTGACATAGTATTATAGAGTATAAATAATATTACATAATAACAACAACCGCAAATACTAATATTACTTTCAGTCTTTTCATCAAGTCTCTCAAGCATATCGGTTCTTAAAAATATCTGATTGAAAACAAGTCTATATTCATTTCCAAACATCTTATTTTGAAACTAATATTTAGTTCATGTTGGTTATGTTATTATGCAAAGTATAATATTATTTTAAAAATTCAAAAGGCAGAAGTCTTCAGCAAATACAAAGATAGCTGATATAAATGAGCAGATTTGCGGTTTGACATTCTGCCTTTTGATATTTGATAATGGAATATACTGATATAATAAGTATTTATATAGAGAAGTAAATAGGGAGGAAGTAGTTATATGAGAATATTTAAAGGGGTTATATTTGTAGGTATTATAGTAGTATTACTAGCAATATGCAGCCGCACAAAGAATTCAGAAGCAGCAAGTAAATACATAAAGGTTAAGGACTTCATTAAGTATATAGTTGAGCAGATGGAGTGGGCTGTTGATGAGAATTCGGAGCAGCCTTATATAGATGCGGCTATTGAAAAGGGGATTCTGAAGGAGAAAGATTTTGAGGATTATTCGGCTTATCTGACTAGGACGGATGCGGCGGTAATAGCAAATCGCTTGGACGAATTGGTACATCAAAAGTATGGATATCCGCAGGATGTGTATGAGTTTTTTAAAGATTGTACGGTGTATGAGAATTATTTATTTTACAGTACGGAAGGTAAGTTTTATCCGGAAGGGGCTGTTAGGGATACATATCCGGAAGAACAATTTAATGACGAGGTAGTAATTCCAATTTTAGAAAAATCCTTTAATAACGAAAAGAATTTCAGGACGCAATATAATTATATAACTGACAGTAAAGGCAACATAATCAAACGTTATATGAAAATAGGGCATCCAAAGGAAGATTCATACTTAGGTATTATCCCTTTTGATGAAGACTCAGAAATAATAGAAGCTTGGAATATCATCAAAGACGGCGAAAGAAAAATAGATGCAGTATTGGAAAAAAGAATATCAGATATAAAGGATATACCAAAAAGCAAGCGTGAAGCTGTAGCATCCATTGTAGCCAAAGGAATAATTAAAGGATATTCAAACGGTACATATGTGACAAATAGAGAGTTTAGAGGAAATAAAAAGATTACAGACAGTGGAGCAAAAGATGTTATTCAGAAGGTGCTTTATCCGGAAAGAAGGGCATTAATAAGTCCTGATGGACAGCTAATAAGAACAAAGAATCTTCCTAAGAATGCAGGTGATTATAAATATATTTTAGAGTGCTTTCCGAATGAGTTTTATGAAATGAAATACAGCTTTATGTTTCTTACGGATTATATAAACGGTGTGATAAATGATGATGAATATGCTTACCCCAAAGAAATAGACTATGATTATTTATATAATAAATTTTATCATTATCAGCTTGATCTTGAAACAGATAAATACGGGAAATATGATGATTCTTTGTTGAA
>DUQV01000004.1 GCA_012837605.1 Clostridiales bacterium
AAAAAGCCTTTAACTGTAACAATTTCAGGTATTAAGGATCTGTCCGGACTTTCACCGAAGGATTATGCACTTCCTGTTGTATTTGTTGCTGACAATACTCCGAAGCCTATGGCGAAGCTCATAACAATTGAAAGAACGGCATATTATACTTTGACAGCTACCTTTGACCGTTCAATAGAATTTGGAGGATATGCACAAATTGCTTCAGGAGCAACCATGGTGGGCACGGTTGATGTCAATAATCCTAAGAAGGTTCATTACACTATGAATGATTCAGATGCTCTTAGAACCGGCATACAGAGTGTGTCAGTCAGCGGCTGGAGAAGCTACAACCCTGATCCTAATGATACAACCTCATATCAGAAGCATGTGCGGTCAGTACCGTTTGATGTTGACAAATCCAATCCATATTTGGTAAGTGATGAGTTTGATCCTGATACAAACATATTGACACTGACATATAATAAAGACGTAACTTTAGTTTCCGGTACAGGATTTTTCAACGCTTCCTTGGTAACGATTAATGATGAAATCTGGTCTGACAGAAGTATTACCTATAATATGGTAGCATCAGACAATCCAAGGGTAATTAAGCTGCAGTTGGGTAACTTAACTGTATTTGGAAGTTATACCTTCACTTTAGGTTCGAACTTTGCAATGGACAGCTTTAGAAATTACAGCTTGCCACGGACAATAACAGTTAATAATGCCAGCGGAGTAAGTCTGGAGCTTCCGGGACCTTATAGTATTGTACAGTCAACGGTCAACCCGAGTGAGATTTACCTTGAGTTTGCAGATAGGCTGGATGTGAATTCTGCTACAAACGTAAGCAATTACTCAATCCCCGGCATTACAATACTTAGTGCAAGACTTACTAAAAATACCAAGAATGAAGGTGCTACAGTAGTACTTACAATAGCTGACGGTTCAATAAGTGTAACCTTGGAAAGACCATTAAGAATCAGTGGTGTCACAAGCTATAGCGGAACATATGCACCGATAACTGATTTTGAAAGAATGGTACTGCTTAAGGATAATGTGAAGCCGTTCTTTATCGCACCTGCAATATTCGATGTTGCTAAGGCCAATGAAATCCGTCTTACCTTCAGTGAAGAGATAACCGGAACAATGGTGGTTAAGGTTACTCAGACAGGAATCTACAACAGTGAGATCGGAAACTTTGTTACCGTATCCGGCAATAGTGTTATAATTACATTAACCAATATTCCGGTTCAAAACTCATATCTGAGGATTGATATTCTTGAAAACAATATTACGGATTTAAGTGGTAATCAATCCGTAGCAATGCTGCCAAGTTATGGAGTAGTTGCTGCATATTAAGGAATAATGCTTAAATAAATATAGGTATTGCAGAATATATTAATACATAAATCCCGGGAGTCCGATAAGGACATCCCGGGATTTTACTTTGACTTTGTAAAGGATCGTGTGAATATATCGCTTTTATTTAATAAGCTTTCTATTGTATCAAAGCCCAAACGGTTTAATAATTCTATAACATATGGGTTATCGATTGGTGTGGTATAGGTGGCCAGCTCTCCGTATTGCTCAACATTTTTTCTTCCTTCCTCATGAGGTATAATAGCCTTTGGACCGCCCACACAACCTCCCCTGCAGCCCATTCCCTCATAGAAATTAGCTGAAGTTTTTCCTGCAAGAAGATTATCGATTAAGTCTCTGCAGGCTTTTACACCATCTGCTTTCAAGGTTTTGAAAGCGATATTGCGATTAGGATTTATTCGTTCCAGAGTAACCTTAACTGCTTCACTAACCCCACCTGTATAGGCATATATTCTGCCTGCTCTTGAAGAGTGATCCTTTTCGCTGTCCTCCATAGATGCGGGATTAATATTCATAATATTAAATATATCTTCAACCTCCTTAAAAGTCAGAACAAAATCTATGGCATCGGCTATATCTTTATCTCTTGCCTCGGCTTTCTTCGCAAGACAGGGACCAATAAATATTGTTAAAGCATCAGGATGCATAATCTTTACCGCCCGTCCGCTGGCAATCATTGGAGAGACAGATGGAGGAACATGAGGAATCAGCTCACTATATATGTTCTTTATCCACGCAATCCAAACGGGACAGCAGCAGCTGGTCAGCTGAAAGTCATCCTCTGTCTGTATATTGCGGTCAAATTCCAATGCTTCCTTAAGTGTAAGTATATCTGCAAATAATGCAACTTCCAGCATACCGTCAAAGCCAATTGCCTTAAAAGCATTTCTAAGCATACCGGGGGTAACATCACTGCTGAATTGTCCTAAAAATGCAGGTGCTATAAGAGCATATACCAAGCCCTTATGAGAACGGATTGCCTGTAATACAGATATTACATCCTTGCTGGCCGTTAGGTTATTTGCTCTGCATTCCTGTATACAGAAGGCACAACCGGCACATGCATCCTCATCTATCTGCAGCTTACCTGTTTCATCCGGATGTATGGCATGAAATGGGCATACCTTAATGCATCTTCTGTCATCCTCGGGGCAGTCACAGTTTTGT
>DUQV01000036.1 GCA_012837605.1 Clostridiales bacterium
GAATTTATACAAGCCGTCTTTTATCACCAGATTGAACCGATTGATGAACAATATAATCAGCATAAAGAGATCGTATATTCATTATTCAATCGTGATACCGAAAAATTAGTTAATCTCTTACTTGTACATGAAAAAAATTCCATAACTTACAGGATTTAGACCACACAGAAAATTACAAATCAATCTATAAAGACACGTAATATTGGACACAATTGCATTGCTGGAATTACATTTATATGTTTTGTACAGCTTATTTAATGCATTAAAAAAACCCTCCGAATCAACTCCGGAGGATTTATCTTTAAGTATGATATTATACAAGCTATTACTCTGTAGGTATAATCTCTTTTTTGTTGTAAGAACCGCAAGCCTTACATACTCTATGGGGAATCATAAGCTCTCCGCATTTACTGCATTTAACAAGATTGGGAACGCTCATTTTCCAATTAGCCCTACGGCTGTCTCTTCTAGCTTTTGATGACTTGTTCTTTGGACATATAGACATAGTCACACCTCCTTAAAATTGTTGAAGATATCTCGGATTGCTGACATTCGGGGATCGAGCACGGTATTATCGCAGTCACAGGAATTCTCATTAAGATTAATCCCGCAGTTCATACATAATCCCTTGCACTTATCACTGCATAACAGGCTCATCGGTAAACCGATAATAATCTCACCCTTAATCAATATGTCTACATCCAGATTGTATCCAATAATATAGTTTGCTTCGTCCAAATCTTTAGCACGCTCTTCCTCAGTAAGCTCAAAATCAATCTCTTTGCATACAGATATGTCCATAGGATATTCCAGTTCTTTTAAGCACCTACTGCAGAAGATTATCAGGGAGAGCTTGGCAGATCCTTCTATCAGAACCTTCTTGTTACCAAGATTCGTAATAGTAAGGTTTACAGGACTTTTTTGTGCAAATACATACGAATTATCGTCGAAGACGATTTCATCCATCTCGATTGGAGCCAAGATGTGCTCCACTCTATCTTTAGCACTCATTATTTCTGATAAAGATATTAGCATTTACTCTCTCCGATTTTCAATGTGTTTAATCTTAGGATTACGCACTATACTGTATTATAGCGATTGTGTTTTTATTTGTCAACGAAAAATTATAATAATGCAACAGTCTCCTTGGCTATTGTCAGTTCTTCATTAGTCGGGATAACAGCTACCTTTACCTTCGAATCAGGTGTTGATATCATAACCTCTTTACCCCTAAGCTTGTTTGCCTCTTCATCGATAGTTATACCCATAAATTTTAGGTACTGACATACATCATAGCGTACTTTAGGGTCATTTTCACCAACACCTGCAGTAAATGCTATGGCATCCACGCCGTTCATGCTGGCAATAAATCCGCCGATATATTTCACAACTCTATATACAAATACATCGAATGCCATTCTTGCTTTTTCATTACCCTGCTCCATAGCTTTATTGATATCTCTGAAATCGCTGGAAACCTGCGACATTCCCTGAATGCCTGATTCTTTATTCAACAGATGCATAATCTCATCAAGGTTCTTATTCTCTTTTTTAGCTATATATTCAATAATGGAAGGATCGATATCTCCGCTTCTGGTACCCATCACAAGACCTGAAAGAGGTGTAAAGCCCATACTGGTATCAACAGATTTACCATTTAGGACTGCTGAGATGCTTGCTCCGTTTCCGAGATGGCATACTATAATCTTTGAATTATTAATATCCAGCCCGCAGAATTCTGCCATACGTTTTGATACATAGCTGTGGCTTGTTCCATGGAAACCATATTTTCTTATTTTATAATTTTCATAATATTCCAGAGGAAGAGCATACAGATATGCTTTATCCGGGATGGTCTGATGAAATGCCGTGTCAAATACCGCTACCATCGGAACATCCTTCATAAGACTCTTACATGCCCTGATACCGATCAGATTGGCCGGATTATGAAGTGGCGCAAGGTCGTTGCATTCTTCGATTGCTTCAATAACTTCATCGGTAATCAAGGTAGAAGAAGCAAATTTTTCTCCCCCGTGAACCACTCTATGACCCACAGCATTAATCTTTGATAAATCACTTATTACACCATACTTTTTATCTGTTAAAGCATCCAGTACCATCGATACGGCTATTTCATGATTCTCCATTTTTGCTTCAATTACAACCGGATCATGCCCTGCCGGCTTATGCTTTAGATTGCCCATATCCAATCCAATCCGTTCACATATACCCCCGGCCAATACCTGCTTAGTATCCGAATCTATAAGCTGATACTT
Source organism: Clostridiales bacterium (assembly GCA_012837605.1). Classification (GTDB taxonomy): domain Bacteria; phylum Bacillota; class Clostridia; order Lachnospirales; family Lachnospiraceae; genus Mobilitalea. The sequence continues at coordinate 2,277 of DUQV01000036.1, forward strand.
AAGAGATGAGCTACCGCAGTTAATAACTAATACAATCATTTGTTTATCCTCCACATATTTTATCTGTTCGCTGACGCCTGTACGGCAGTAATTGCAACAACTCCAACAATATCATCTGCACTGCAGCCTCTGGACAAATCATTAACAGGCATGGCAAGACCTTGGGTTATTGGTCCGTAGGCTTCAGCCTTTGCAAGTCTTTGAGTTAATTTATATCCTATATTACCGGCATCAAGATCCGGAAATACCAGTACATTTGCTTTACCGGCTACGTCACTGCCCGGAGCCTTAGATGCTCCTACTGACGGTACTATGGCCGCATCCAGCTGAAATTCACCGTCCAGCTTAATATTAGGAAACTTTTCTTTAGCAATTCTGGTTGCTTCTATAACCTTATCAACATCCGGATGGGATGCACTTCCCTTTGTGGAATGTGAAAGCATACCGACAACAGCCTCTGTCTCAACCAAAAGCTCAAAGCTCTTTGCACTGCTTGCTGCTATCTCCGCAAGCTCCTCCGATGTGGGATTCTGTACTAATCCGCTGTCGGCAAAAATAAAGGTACCCTTTGCACCATATTCGCAATTTGGCACCACCATTAAGAAGAACGCAGAAACAAGCTTCGTATCCGGAGCTGTCCTGATTACCTGCAAAGCAGAACGAAGTACATCAGCAGTTGCATATACTGCTCCGGCAACCATACCATCAGCATCTCCGGCTTTAACCATGGTTACTCCTAAGTACAACGGATTGTTTGTAAGTAATTCTCTTGCCTTTTCCGGAGTCATACCCTTGTTTTTTCTAAGTTCAAAAAGCAGGTTGGTATATTCATCAAGCTTCTCTGAGGTATTAGGGTCAATTATTGCTGCTTTCGATAAGTCAAGCCCCTTTGCACTCTTGCTTATTTCATCCTGCTTGCCGATTAATACTATGTTTGCAAGATCTTCTGATAGAATTTTGTGAGCGGCTTCAAGAACTCTCATATCACCGGTCTCAGGTAATACAATAGTTTTCTTGTTCTTCTTTGCTCTTGATTTAATGTCATTAATAAAACTCATGATGTCTCTCCTTCCGTACATCTATATTGACTAAATAATAAGTACATTTTATAAAGATACGCCTAGGCATATTTTGTGTGAGTTTAAATGTATTATATCATTTTACTTCCAATAAAACCTTATATTGGTTGTAGCTTGTACGAGAACTCACAACCTTCATTATAAAACAAATATTAAACAGTTACAAGTATTTTAAGTATATAATATGACTCTTTTCACGCCTTTTTTCAACGTAAACAATAACAGTTATACCAAGCCAAACGAAAATATTCAGCATTTACCGTCATCTTGACATGTCCGGTATGTATACATTTTTATCATTCTGTAGTAAAATTACATAATAAGATTTATTAAAATTATGCCTCAAAGGATGATATATTATGAAAGTCGCTGGTATCATAACAGAATATAACCCATTTCATAACGGTCACAAACACCATATAGATGAAGCAAAAAAAATAACCGGTGCAGATTATGTAATAGCTGTAATGAGTGGGGATTTTGTGCAGAGGGGTGCCCCGGCAATAATGAGTAAATATGACCGCTGTTTTATGGCATTAGAAAACGGTGTTGATTTGGTGCTGGAGCTTCCTGTATGCTACGCAACAGGCAGTGCCCAATTTTTCTCACTTGGTGCTGTTGCACTACTTAACAGCTTGGGTATCGTAGATTTCCTTTGTTTCGGAAGCGAGTGCGGCGATATTAATATTTTAAATGAGGCTGCATCTCTACTTTATAATTCCGACGAAAGCTTTCAGAAATCATTATATTCTTATATCAGAGAAGGCTATACCTATCCTGCTGCCAGAGCAAAAGCTGCCACTCAGCTTCTAAAATTTAACGAAAAAACCAACCGCAGCAGTGTTATTTCAAATATTATATCCGAACCCAATAACATATTAGGTATAGAATATATTAGAGCCCTGCAGCAGTTAAACTCGCCTATTAAACCATTTACAATTAAAAGACATTATGCCCATTATCATGACAATCATATTAATACTGACAATAATCATACTGATCTGATATCGGATGAAAACAAAAGCGATATCATCAGCTCTGCCACTGCCATTCGTGGTATGCTGGAGAATGCTAAAGCCTTGTCCGATTTTTCCTCGGTAAAAGATAGTGTTCCCCAAAATGTTTATGATTATTTTGCCAATAATCATTATATCACATATCCCATAACGATTGAAGATTTTTCGGCTGTTATAAAGTACAAACTTATATCTGAAAGCAGAACCGAGCTTGCAAAATACCTTGATTTATCTTCAGATATGGCAGACAGAATTAAAAATACCGATATACAAAATCTAAGTATCATAGAAATAGCACAGAAAATTAAAACAAAAAATATTACCTTGACTAGGGTATACCGGGCACTTATACATGTCCTGCTTAATATTAATAAAGACAAAATCATGGAATTCAAAGGAGGAAATATAGTATACTACGCCAGAATATTAGGCATAAAAGAAGAAGCTTCCCATCTTATACGTAAGATTAAAAAATCCGGAAAGCTTCCTGTAATTACTAAAGTCGGTGGTTCAGACAGGCAGCTGGACACTTTAGGACTGCATATGCTTAGTCAGGATATCTTCGCCACCCATCTTTATAATCAAAACCTTTATGCTAAATTTAAAACCACCGCACCTAATGAATATAAACACGGTATTGTAATAATTCCGTAATGGTGCCTGTCACTGTTACAAAATTGTTACATGAGTTAATATTTCCGTAATGGTGCCTGACACCATTACTATGGTGCCTGACACCATTACAGACACCATTACAGCATCAATTCCTCCATCTGGTCCAGCAGCTCATCGAATAACTTGAGGGCTTGATTAACGGGCTCCTTCGTGCTCATATCGACTCCTGCTTTCTTCAGAAGCTCTATTGGATAGTCAGAACTTCCTCCACTTAAGAACCGTATATAATCATCGACTGCAGGCTTGCCCTCCTTTAATATTCGTCTGGACAACGCAATTGCAGCAGAATATCCGGTTGCGTACTGGTATACATAAAATGCTGAGTAAAAATGAGGTATTCTGGACCACTCCATATCAATTTCAGGATCTATGACGATATCATCTCCAAAGTAGTGCACATTCAAATCATGATAAATCTTACACAGTGTGTCGGCTGTCAGACTTTGTCCTTCCTGTACCATCTTATGGGTAATCATCTCGAACTCTGCAAACATCGTCTGTCTATAGAGAGTGCCCTTGAAATTTTCAAGGAAATGATTGATTAAATATGCTTTTTGCAGCTTATCATCAGTATTCTTAAGCATATGGTCAATCAGCAATGCTTCGTTACAGGTGGATGCAACTTCTGCTACAAATATCTTATAAGCCGCATAAATATACGGTTGTACCTTATCCGAATAGTAGCTGTGGATGGCATGTCCCATCTCATGAGCCAATGTAAATACATTATCAAGGGTGTTATTATAATTTAACAGCACATACGGATGTACTCCATAAGCACCCCAGGAATAAGCACCGCTTCTTTTGTTTTCATTCTCATATATATCGATCCAGCGGTTTTTGAACCCTTCCTGAAGTATCTCCTGGTATTCCTCGCCTAAAGGCTTAAGCCCCTCTGATACAATCTTTTTGGCTTCCTCAAAGGGTATGTCCATCTTTACATCCTGAACAAGCGGTGTATACAAGTCATACATATGAAGCTCATCTACACCCAAAATCTTCTTTCTTAATGATACATATCGATGCATAAGATCCATATTATCATGTACGGCCTCTATCAGGTTGGTATATACGCTGACAGGAATATTGCTGTCGTCCAATGCTTTCTCAAGATTTGAGCCGTAATTCCTGGCTTTGGAAAAGAACAGCTCCTGCTTTAAATTTGAGCTGAAGGTTGCTGCCAAGGTGTTTTTATAGCTTTCATAGGTCTTGTATACTCCTTTAAATGCATCCTCTCTAACACGCCTGTTATTACTCTGCAAAAATTGAATAAATCTTCCGTGAGTAATCCTAACCGGATTCCCGTCTTCATCCTTTATCTCAGGAAATTTTAAATCGGCATTGTTAAATTTGGAAAATATATTGTCAGGAGAAGCAGCCATTTCACCTGCATCGGCCAAAAGTGCCTCTATCTCTGCCGAGAGAACATGTGGCTTACGGCGTATTATGTTCTTAAGATAGAAATCATATTCTCTAAGCTCACTCTCCTCTGATTTAAACTTCTCCAATGTTTCCTCAGGTATATTTAATATCTCAGGAGTTGCAAATGACAGTGCAGAGTTTAACTGTACATTTAATACCTCCGCCTTATCTGACAGTTCCTGATATACTGAATTAGCCGTATCCTCATGATACTTTTGATTCGCATATACATATATTCTTTCCATCAGGATATTCAGCCTGCAATAAAGATTCAGAAAATCCAATAAGGTTTTTCCTGATTCTGATAATCTGCCACGATACTCATCAATTTGGGGTATCATCTCCTTAAGCCGGTTATAATCCTTCTCCCACAACTCATCTGTTGAGTACAGATCCTCAATCGCCCAAGTAAACTCTTTCTTAACCTCACTTCGTTTCAATAAAGTTTTCCCTTTTGTCATACTTTTTCTCCTTTCAAATTAAAAATATTAATCATTGAATAATCCGATTTTCACATCAATAGATTATAGTAATCACTTTGTTAGGCGGTAGAATTCGTGAAGTTTACTGACAGACATAAAAACAGACTATTAAAAGGATTTATATTATTCTTTTTTATCCTGATGTTTTTGTTTCCCTATGCTTCTTATAAGGGAGCAAGCTCAGGACTTATGCTATGGTTTTACAATGTATTACCTACACTGCTGCCTTTCATAATTATATCCAATCTTATGATTAGAATAAATATTGCTGATAAAATCAGTGCTGTATTGTACCCGGTGCTTGGAAGGCTGTTTAAAGTCAGTCCCGGTGGCTGTTATCCAATTCTTATAGGGTTCATATCAGGTATACCTATGGGTGCAAAATCGGTAGCAGATTTGTCTGCCGAAGGCAAAGTGAATTACAATGAATCTCATTTTCTGCTAGGTATGTGTAATAATGCCAGTCCGATATTTATTATGAACTATATAGCCATAAATCAATTAAAAATGCCCGGTATAAGAGTACCTCTTTTTGCTATTATCTACGGTTCATCTGTCATAAGTGCTATTATCTGCCGAAATTATCAAAAACATTATAAAAGAAAGCAAACCCATACCGTTTTAAGTATATCTTCTGCTGCTTCAATTATTCAATACAAAACGGTAAGGTTTTCTTTTGACATTTTAGATAAATCAATTATGAACGGCTTTGAGGTAATCACCAGAATCGGAGGTTATATAATACTTTTTTCAATATTTGCACAAATTATTAATGAAATCGGACCAAGCCCAAGCTTCTATAAAGCCATAATAATGGGCATTTTTGAAATTACAACAGGCATTGACCAGGTATGTAAAATCCGTATGGACAGCAATATAAAAATAGTCTTGGTTTCTTTTCTTACTTCTTTTGGGGGGTTATCCGGATTGGCACAAACCAAAAGCGTACTTGGAGAATCAAGACTATCCACTAAAACCTATATAAATATAAAAATTTTAAGCTCCTTCATAGCTATACTGCTCTCACTATTATATGTACTCTTTTTAAAAGGATAGATTATTGCTCTATATCTTGGGTAAAAGTATCTTCATCAAAATCAAAGCCATCATCCTGATATCTCTCTTCAAAACCACTATCTGATGTACTGTTATCAGGATACAGCTGCTCCATTAATTCCTGCTTATTATGCCTGATGATATCCAGATTATTGCCCAATGCATTTATAAAGCTGTCGTATCTTGATACAGCTGCCTCATAGACACCGGATACAACCTTTTCCAGTTCATTTAATATATCATTTGAATAAGCCAATACACCTGTCCTGATTTGATCCGCTTCTTCTTTGGCTTCCCGGCGAATTCTTTCTGCTTCCTGCGAAGCCTGCATAATCATTTCATTGGCTTCATAATAAGCCTGCTGCATAATCTCATGCTCATTTAATAATTCTCTTGCTTTTTCTCTGGTGCTTGCAAGAATCTGCTCGGATTTGTTTTCAGCATCAGCAATTATTGCATCTCTGTTTGCGATTATTTTTTGATAGCGTTTGATTTCATCCGGTGTTCTAAGCCTCAGCTCATCTAACAGATCATATAACTCATCTTTAGGTACAATCACCTTTGTGCTTGAAAGCGGCTGCATCCTGCAGCTTTCTACAAATTCATATATGTCCTCTATCAATTGCTCAATCCTGCTAGCTCCCATACTCAAACACTCCCTATCGCTTTATATTTATCATATACAGACTGTACAATACATTCAGGCACAAACTGTTTGATATCTCCGCCAAAACTTGCTATTTCTCTTACTGTACTTGAGCTTAAGTACGAATACTCCAATCTTGTCGTAAAAAATACCGTATCAATTTCCGGTACCATAACATGATTTGTTTGGGCTAATTGTAATTCATAATCGAAGTCGGTTACAGCCCGCAATCCTCTAACGATGAAAGATGCATTATGAGCCTTTGCAAAGTCCACCAATAGCCCGTTAAAAGATTCGATTTTAATTTTCCCCTCCAGATTATTCTCTTTAAGTACACGATGAAGAAACTGAACCCGTTCCTCCACAGTAAACACTGTCTTTTTCGATATATTCGTAAGCACTCCGATTACTAATTGATCTACCAGCTTAGAAGCTCTGATTATAATATCCAGATGCCCCAAGGTTACAGGATCAAAGGTTCCGGGATAGATTGCAATCTTCATAATTTATCTCCATTCTGAAATAAAAGCCATATTAACGGTTATGTTTTTTCAAGAAAAACATGTTGATTTGTTTTGTATTCCTTTTTCTTAAACACTCTGAATTGTGTATCTTTTAAGAAGTCAAAGGATGTCTGTTTTGATGCTTCTACTACAATAATTGTATCACAATATATTATATTGGACTTTTGCAAAGCAAATAACACATCTTGCTCATAATTACTATTATAAGGCGGATCCATGAACACGATGTCAAACACTTTGCCTTTTATCTCTAAAGCCCTTATAGCTTCCAGTACTTTCATAGGATAAATCTCAGCTTGAGAATCTAATTTGGTATGCTTCAGATTTGATTTAATACATTCTAAAGCGGCTTTGTCACTTTCCACAAAAGCAGCATACTTTGCTCCTCTTGACAAAGCTTCTATACCTATAGCCCCACATCCTGAAAAGAGATCAAGAAAATCTGCGTCTGCCAAATACGGATTCAGAATATTAAAAAGAGTTTCTTTTATCTTATCAGTAGTTGGTCTGGTGTCATAGCCTTGTGGTGTTTTTAGAATAAGCCTTCTGGCTTTTCCAGCTATAACTCTCATTCTCATTCTCCATTTCATGAAAAAAAATAGCTTATAATCATTTTATAATATTATGTATATTTGTCAACTTTTTTCGAATATGTTTATTATTAAAGATATAAAGCGGCTACTCTGCAACCGCTTTATATAATATTATATTAATATTCTTTTTCAACTCTTCCTGCTGCTACTGTCCGGCCATTCTTCTTTCTTCGTTCTGGATCATTCTCTTAACCATGTTTCCTCCAACAGAACCGTTCTGATACGAGGTTAAGTCTCCGTTATATCCCTTTTTCAAAGGAACACCAATTTCATTAGCCACTTCAAACTTAAACCTATCTAATGCTTCTCTTGCCTCGGGTACTTCTGCTCTGTTTCTTCTTGCCATATAAACTCCTCCATTTTCTTATCCTGTATAGCTTAGGATAATCTGTGTTGTTGTTTACGTCACCTTAATCTTGCAGCATCCGAAACATCCGGTCAAAATTTATATATTTAATCGAATTATTTCTAACGATGCTGCATTTTTATTATGTGCAGGAAAAGCAAAAATACACAAGAACTTTATGGTTAAATGACGAAAAAGTTCAAATTTAATTAATGTAAAAAATTACAATATTACTTGTTGTTTTCTGTCCGGTCTTTAAGCTTCACATAAGGCTTACGGTCGGATACGCATTTATAAGCCGGACGGATAATTTTACCCGGATTATTAAGCTCTTCAAGACGGTGAGCCATCCAACCGGATATTCTTGCCACCGCAAATATAGGGGTATACAGCTCCTTAGGCAGTCCCAGCATATGATATACAAATCCGCTGTAGAAGTCCACATTTGCACTGACACCCTTATATATTTTTCTTTCTCTCGCAATTATCTCCAGTGCCAATCTTTCTACCATTTCATAAAGTGCGAACTCCTCCTGCATACCCTTTTCTTCAGATAGGCTTTTTACATACTTCTTGAACACATTAGCTCTGGGATCAGAGACGGAATAAACCGCATGCCCCATACCATATATTAAACCGGCTTTATCAAAAGCCCTCTTGTTAAGCAGGTCAACTAAGTATCTTGACACTTCTTCTTCACTGGTCCAGTCTTTAACCTTTTCTTTCAGGTCATCAAACATCTGCATAACCTTGATATTGGCTCCTCCATGTCTGGGTCCCTTAAGCGAACCTAATGATGCAGCTATGGCTGAATATGTATCGGTACCTGATGATGTCACTACATGAGTGGTAAATGTAGAATTGTTACCACCTCCATGCTCAGCATGAAGTACGAGTGCAATATCAAGTATTTTAGCTTCCAATTCTGTGTATTGCTTGTTGGAACGCAGCATATACAGCAAATTCTCAGCAGTAGACAAGCCCGGCTTGGGCGGATGAATTACTAAGCTTTTGCCAAAACGATAATGACGATAAGCTTTATATCCGTATACTGATAACAAAGGAAACAATGCTATCAATTGAAGTCCCTGACGAAGCACATTCTCAATAGATATATTATCGGCCTGTTCATCATAGGAGTAGAGGGTAAGAACACTACGGGCAAGAGTATTCATCATATCATTGCTTGGAGCCTTCATTATGATATCTCTGACAAAGCTTGGCGGCAGCTTGCGGTAGAACTCCAACTGTTTAATAAAAGCATTCAGTTGGTCTTCGGTAGGTAATTCCCCAAACAATAAAAGATATGTAACCTCCTCAAAACCATAACGACCGTCTTTAGTAAAGCCGTCTATAATCTCTTCTACATCGATACCCCTGTAATAGAGCTTGCCCTCACAGGGAACATATTCATTATTGATTATGGTGTAAGAATGGACATCACATATTTCTGTAAGTCCTGTCAGCACACCTCTTCCGCTAATATCACGCAGACCTCTTTTTACGTCATATTTTTGATATAAATCCTGATCAATGACACAGTTTTTTCTGATCATCTCTGCAAGGCTATATATTTCGGGAGTTATTGCAGAATATTTATTCATGTGTTAGTCTCCTTTCATTAATTGATTAATATATATGATGTCATGCAATGACAAGCGGAAAACCGCTTGTCATTTGTTGAATAAGAAAGAGTCCCGCTTATATAATAATGTGCTGTGTGCGTATAAAAATATAATCTTTGACCATATACAGAGGATTTGTATTTTAGGACGAGCTTCCTTATGATATAAAACAGGCAGATGTCATATAGGCAGCTGCCTGCAATGCTTGGCAAAACAATTAAAAATTATAGCTAATAATTATTCTATTTTACGTTAATATATTAACATGATAAACTTTTATCTAATAAATGTCAATATTTATTTGGTATATTAATTGTTTACTTTAACAATATAGGTTTTATAAGAGTATTCGTCAGTATCAGTATTTTCAAATACTACTTCTCCTAAACCTCTTATTAATACGTGATTTATCCGCTCAAACTTTTCTTCCTCTAACGGTCCCACATAAATATATGATATATCATACTTATTAATTAATTCTCTCACAAGATTGATATCCTCGGATGTATAAATTGCTTCAATATCTCCGGCACGCTCGTTTAACTGTGATGTTACCATACTGTCAGTCATATCAGGTCCGGATTTCCAAAGCTGTTCATGGGTATACCATCCAAATACCGTCGGAAGCCCTGTTATAACAGAAACCCGTTGATAATCAGTATAGCTGTAACCATTTGCCTCAAGTATCACGGGAGTACCGGATACATTTTCATTAAGCCATTTTGTGGCAAGATAATCATCCTGAAAATTTTCTTTCATAAACTGAGTGGCGTCTATTCCCTTATACCTTTCTTTATCAAATATATCTCCATACCATCCGTTAACGGCATTTATAGGATATAGCAGGGTTAAGCAAAACATGACAAAGGATATACCAATTAATGTCCTTCTTAGAATTGCCCTGCTATAATGTAAAATTCTGATATAGATATATCCAAAGCAGATGCCAAACATAATAAACGCCTGATAGGTAAGCTTGAACATCGTATTAGCTCTCTTATAATCTCCTGAATAAATATCTTTCACATATACTATCTCCGGCAGAAGAATAAGCCCCATAGCACACAAACCAATAGTAATAATATAAAGATCCGTATCCGTAAGGTAATTCATGTATTCAGATATAGCTCTGCCTATCCTTCGCAGTCTTGACTTTAGTTTTTTCTTTTTCCTTTCCTTTTTCTTCTTCATGGTATGGTCATATATACTTGCTGCGATGAATGATATAACGGTAAATAAGGGCAGTCCCCACAGAATCATATATTGATACAATGGGGTATGATTTTCTGCCAGACAGGCAGATGCAGATATTTGATCAAATTGCAGTGTAAAGGGTAATGCAAACAGTTCACCCAGCAGAAATATAAATATACCCTGAATGGCGGTCAACAGGTATGCTCTCGCCTTAAAGCTATATGTTATCATATTTGAAAACAGTATTATTGCTCCTGATACCACATAATATATCGGGTAATCCCAAAAATTTGTGGTATGGAATAATCCTATAAAAAAGCCCAGCATAATTATCTGCAGATTAAAAACCTCTTCTCTAATCGTCTTACTCTCACGATACCGGTCAGTCTGTCCATATAGCCATGACAGCAGGATGGCAAGCACAGTCAGTACAAATATTATATTAACCACATGGGCATGCAAATCCCCCAGAACAAAGGAATACGACGGGAATTCATGAATCGTCTTATCATTTGTCTCCGGATTATATCCAATATACCTTGTAGCATCAGGAAACCAATAATTATAATTAATTTCTTCCCTGCCCGTGAGATTCTTTAAAAAGGGTATAATCAATCCGTATATAGGATAATGCATATTTCCTGCCAGGCATACCCCCGACCCTGCTAATATTCCTCCCAAACCGGCAAAGAAACCCGACCTTTTAGCATTTTTATCTCCATATCTGATTATCAGATTATAAGCTATTGAAAACGGAAGAACAAAAGCAAATGCCCCTGTCATCATAAGCATTAAATTATATCCGTGTGACACCTTCACAAAAGACAGTTTCGTCAGAAAGGTCGCTATGAATTGTCCTACATAATAATAATTAAGATGTGTCCCGCTGAACCAAAAATCCTGCGGCGGCATATAATCGCTTCTCATCATAGTGGTCATAAAGCCGTAGTCCATGAATTTTTCGGTTCCATATGCTTCGGGCTTAAAACCTCTTATATAGGTGAAGAACAGGAAAATTACAAAGAACATTATTTCCTCTGTGATGAATATTTTAATGTTCTTCTTATTGCAATAGACTGACAGAAGCTTTCTTTCAGTATACATGGTACTGCCGTTTGGCTTGTAAAAGTATTTAAAAAAAAGAACAATTAATGCATTGATAATAAGTCCTATAACTACAGATACAATACAGGAAACGGCTGTAAATTTCATTATTCTAACAGCGGAAAGAAACCACATCAGGTATCCTGACACGGCTATACCTATGGCTTTGGAAAACAGATATCCTTTATCAGAAAGCTTTGAAAACAGCAGCCCCGAAAGAGGCATAAATATAATGCCCAAGATAAAAATAATAAACCACCACTGCAAAAATGGCAGCATGTCTTCTCCCAATAACAGCTGTTCATTAGCCATAATTATGATATTCACTGATGTATCCTCCGATTAAATCTATAAATCAAATAATTTTATACATTTTCTTTCTTAAGTACCTGATTGATTCTTCTAAAGTCATAAACTGCCTGTCTTCCGATTCGGAAGATTCTCTTCATATTGATAGAATTAACACCACCCTGCCTAGGTCTGAACGTAATCGGTTTGTAAAGAACCTTAAGACCCTTCCTTGCATAGATAACGGATATCAGCACATTTGAAAGATTATACCCTTCAGGGATAAGATGAAGCTGATCTTTCAGGACTGAAGCTTTCAGTAATCTAAACGGTGTATTGGCATCCTTTATTCTTACCCGGAAGCATAACCATAAAACATACTTTAAAACCTTGGTTACCAGTACTCTTAAGAACCCATCCTGCCTTCCCTTCCTAAATCCTATAACCATATCCCATTTTTCTCTGTCTTCCCAAAACATCCAGAATTCATCGGAAATAGTCTGTCCGTCAGAATCCGTCTGAAACACATAATCCACACCTTGATTTACCGCATATTTATATCCGAACAGGACAGTGCCCCCATGTCCTTCGTTAGCCTTTGTAACAGGCTCAAAGTATGGGCGGGTTTCAGCCAACTCCTTCATGATATCATAAGTGGAATCCTTGCTGCCGTCATCAATAATAACAAGTTTACTGCCGTTACCGATTTTCTCTACAATCGGATACCAATCATTCACCACAGACTCTATATTCGCTTCTTCGTTATATGCAGGAATGATAATATATAGTTTGCTCATCCCGTTCTCCTTCTGTTATGTGTGCCCATGTAATGATACTGATTGCCATAAGTGCCATTACTGGTACTGTTACGATACTGTTACGAAATTATTACAATATTATTAAATGTTGCATCAGTATGTTAATATTTACTTAATGGTGCCTGTCACCATGTCAGAAACAACATCAAGTGCTCTCCTGACTACAGCGTCCATATTGTAATACCTGTATTCGGCAAGACGCCCCAAGAAAACCACATTCTTTTCTTTCTTCATATCCTCTTCATATAGTGCGAACCTTGCTTTGCAGTCCTTTGTCGGAAACGGATAATAAGGTTCGCCGTCAGCACATGGAATCTCCCTGCAAATCGTAGTTTTTTTGTGTTCCTGCCCTGTCAGCTTCTTGAATTCAGTGATTCTGGTATAGTCATAATCATTAGGATAATTCACCACTGAAGCTTCTTGGAATTCTTCTTTATCAAATGTCTCAAATTGAAATTGTATACTTCTGTATAATAGCTTTCCGTGTTTATAATTATAGAATTCATCTATCGGTCCGGTATATAATAAGGTTTCGTACTGAAGGCTGTCAATTATTTCTTTATAATCGGTATTTAGCATGATCTTTATATTCTTATTGGCAACCATGTTCTCACACATTTTAGTATAGCCATGGCTTGGCATTCCCTGATACTTATCCGCAAAATACCTGGTATCCCTGTTGTACCTTACCGGAATTCTTGATATAACGGAGGTATCCAACTCTTTCGGGTCGACACCCCATTGCTTTTTAGTATAATTCTCGAATATCTTCTCATATATATCCTTACCTACACTACTTAATGCTACATCTCTGCTGGTCCTAATCTCATCTATCTTTTCTGCCCTTTGCTTCAGAAAATCCTCCACCTCAGAGCAGTCAAGATTCAGATTGTACAGCTTGTTGATGGTTTCAACAGTAATCGGCAAGGGGACAAGATTACCGTCCACATAAGCCAAAACCCTGTGCCAATAATCATTCCATTCTGTAAATTTTGATAAATATAAATATACCTCTCTGTCATTAGTATGGAAGATATGAGGTCCGTAGTTATGAATCAGGATTCCATCCTTGTTATATGAATCATATACATTGCCGCCGATATGACCTCTCTTTTCTATTACCAATACTTTCTCATCTAATACATTTGCGATTCTTTCCGCTGCAGTCAAGCCTGCAAGCCCTGCACCAACAACTACATATTTGAATTTCATTGTCATATTCCCTCCCAAATATTTCTACTTATACGATCGGCAGACAGGTATATTTTTAGTACGCTTCGGCATACTTCGTCCCGATTTCATATTTTATTGTTTTACCCTCTTACTTGTATCAAACACAGAAATATTCCAGTATTCCTTGCCTTCCTCATATACACATTCATAGGTGGCACGAATATTATCTTCATTTAAGCTGTATTCCATGCTTGTTCGATTACCATAATCAACGATAATGAAGCTGATATTATTCTCTTTTACCAGATTATCCAGTTCTTCAGGAGTGTCCGCCTCATACATCCTGCGGACCATAATATCACGATAGTTCGTATCATAACCTGCGGACCATGCATAGTATTGATGTCCCTGATAAAGCATGGCTCCTGCAAAGACCACCTGATTGATTGAATAGGAATCCGTAAGAAATAAATCCTTGGAATTGCTGTTATTTCTTATAAACTCTGTCAGCGGATCCTCCATATCAAGAATAATCCGACCTTCTTCGGCATTCTTTCTAAGAACGGTGGTAAAATCATATATACCTGTTAAAGACATCAAAAGTATTAATACCACTGCTGCCATTTTAATCAATATATCCTTTTTGTCAAGCATCCATGTAACCGGTGAGGCAGCAAATATCCCCAGCAAAATACAGCTCATCATTATGTATTTATGATTTACTGTAACATCTACTGTCAGTGATACTGTAAATGCAAATACAAATGGTGCCAAAAAAGCCACTATCATATATCGCTCAACAGCCTTACCAAATATAAAGGCAATTATAATTACAGGTATCAGAATACCCAGAAGCTGCTCCAAATAAGATGCCACTCCAAATATCGTTTTGTTCTCTGCGATAAAGCCAAATAAAAGCTTAGGTGATACTGCTGTCCCGTCTATAAAATAACTTGTCTGCAGCATGGAAAGAATCGTCGTAATAACTGCAGTAATAACAAATTCCAGCCTCCTGCAGGCAAACAATGCTATCACAAATAACACAAGAAGACATCCGATAACAGCCGAACCATGAAAAAAGGACAGGCTGCCAAGCAGTATTCCCAAAAAAATCGGATAGCGTATGCTCTTTGCTTCCCATCCTGTACTAGAGAAGAAAATTAAACGAAATCTATCCGTTTTTCTTCGCGATACTTCAAACATCTCATAAAGATGCGGAAGAAACATTAAAATTACAAAAAACATAGTCGCAAGCCCAAAGGCAAAATGTCTCTGATTACAGTATACATTCAGATTCCACAAGCCCCAGTCCTCGTGTGTGGTTTTTCCGATAAAACTCGTGTTGTCCCATAATACCTCCCATATATTCTGCCCTTTCGGTATTTCTGAAAGAAATACGAATAATGCCTTACCACTTCTAAAAGCAAAGAACCATAAAGCAAGAACTCCTGAAAGCATTCTGCCCGTAATCTTAAGAGCAAGAACATACAGCAGCATAAATGCACTGATAAAGCTCAACATACTGGGAATATTAAATGCAAAATCAATCCGTAATCCGAGAAACTCCAGATTCCCGGCAAGGAATTGGAACATAAAATGATATTTAATATCCTCTCCGCCGTAGTGTGAATATGATGTAGGAAAGTTATTGCCATATGAGAAGGATCTTATCATTCCAATATGAGGTGAAAAATCACTGAATACCGATACTCCAATATTAAGCTCTCCATCCCTGACATAAAAGGTAGACCACATGAGAACGGATGCCAGTAATGTCACAAGAATGACTATTACTCCTTCCTTAACAGCTGTCCTACTGTCGCCGCATATCAATGAATGCCGTAGTATTTTTTTCTTAATAATAAATTTATAGTACGAGTACAAAAAGAATAGTAATGCTATAGGCATTACAACTGCATTTCCTATTATAAGGGGCGTTTTAATATCCGCAAAGGCCAGTGCAATCAGATAAACCGGCCATGTCATGCCCAGTACACCGGTAATAAACCATATGGGCACAAGCAGAAAATATGGGCTTAGACTAATTCTTCTATTATCATATGTGTACGAAGTAAATTTATAAAGGTTCGGAAAACAGCGGGTACATATTGCCCAGCCAACTCCAAAGCACAGAAGCAGATATGCTATACCTAGCACTTATCATCACCGCCCCTGATATAATCGGATATAAGATATCTGGGTCTTGCCTTAACTTCCATATATATTTTGGAAAGATACATGCCTATTATTCCAAGGCTGGTCATAATTGTACTGCCAATAATCAGCAGAAGCAGTATTACCGTTGTAAAGCCGCTTCCTGCTCTGCCTGACAGCTTCATAAATATCGTCTGTACACCAAGTATAAATGCTCCGAAGAACAAAATAATGCCAAGTATGACAGTAAAATAAAGCGGTATGGATGTATATGATGTAATTGCATTTACCGCAAGACGTATAAGCCGAAGAAGCGACCATCTGGATCTGCCGTCAATCCTTTCTGCGACATCAAATTCAATTTCCTTACGCTCAAATCCAAGCCATGCAGACATTCCTCTGAAGAATGAAGTTTTCTCAGGCATCTTCTTCCATGCCTCGACCACTTTGCGGTCCATAAGCTTGAAATCAGAAGCCCGCTCCAGATTTATGTCGGAGGATTTATTGACCAGAAAATAGAATAGCTTGGCACATGCCCTGTACAGAATATTTTCTTTCCCACGGGAGCGTTTAACTCCTTCCACCACATCAAAGCCTTCATTCAGCCAGGCATTGACCATATCAGGAATAATATGGGGCGGATGCTGAAGATCCGCATCCATAACCAGAATCATATCACCTGCGGCATAATCCAAACCTGCACATAATGCGGATTCCTTGCCAAAATTCCTGCTTAGCCGGATAGCAGATACCTTATCATTATCCTTCGCAAGACTTTTCAGTTCACTGAAGGTATTATCGGTGGAACCGTCATCAACCAGAATAAACTCATATGTGATATGATTATCAACCAGTATCTTTTCAATGACCTTTATCGTGTTTTTAACATGACTTCCTTCCTGATACATAGGAATAACCACAGATAATAGTGAATTTGCCGTTCTCTCGGTCGGCTTTTCGACTGTAATCATAATACTTCCCTCTTTTTGAATGGACTTATATTAATAAATAATAATATCATTTCACCCGGATATCCTGCTGCATGTTTATCTTAGAGTCTGATGGTCAAGCCGATTTATAGTATCCCGCTGTCCTGATTAAGTATCTTCCTCTCCAAATGAGGATTATCTGTAAATATCATCTCTGCCTCATCATCATCCAGACTCTTGGCAGCCTGTGCAGCCAATTTAAGTATGGATGCATCCGTATATATATTGCCTATCTTAAAGTCCAATTCTCCGCTTTGCCTTATGCCGAACAAATCACCCGGTCCCCTTAGCTTCAAGTCCTCTTCGGCGATATAGAATCCGTCGTTTGATTTATTAAGAATCTCAAGTCTTTCCCTAGCCTCCTTGCTCCTTGTACCGCATACAAATATACAATATGACTGATGCTCACCTCGTCCTACCCTTCCCCTTAGCTGGTGAAGCTGTGCAAGACCGAATCTCTCGGCATTCTCCACCATCATAACGGTTGCATTCGGTACATTTACACCGACCTCAACAACCGTGGTAGATACCAGAACCTGTATCTTACCTTCCGCAAACCTCTCCATGATACTGTTCTTTTCCTTAGGCTTCATCTTGCCGTGTAAATATTCAATAGATATATCAGAAGACATGGCTTCCTTAATCTGCTGGGTATAGTCTATAACATTTTCCGCCTCTATCATCTCGCTCTCTTCTACCATGGGGCATATCACATAAGCCTGCCTTCCCTGAGTCACTTGATTTTCAATAAATCGGTAGGCAGTAGGTCTGTAGGATGTATCTACAACACAATTCTTTATTGGGAGTCTTCTTGCCGGAAGCTCGTCCACTATGGATATATCAAGATCACCGTATAATATAATGGCCAGGGTTCTGGGAATAGGTGTGGCACTCATAACCAGTACATGAGGGCTTTTACCCTTCGTCATCAATTCTTCTCTTTGTCTTACTCCAAAGCGGTGCTGTTCATCAGTGATTACCAGAGCCAGATTGTTATATTCCACCTTCTCCTGAATAAGTGCATGGGTTCCCACAATAATATCCGCCCTATGCTCTCTGATTCTTTCATATGCTTCATTCTTTTCCTTGGCTGTCATAGAGCCGACAAGCAGGCATACCGACACATCAAAAGCCGAAAGCAGACTGCATAGTGACCTATAATGCTGCTTAGCCAGAACCTCGGTAGGTACCATGATGCTTGCCTGATACCCGTTCTTTACCGCCATCAGAAGAGCCAGTACTGCAAGTATTGTCTTACCTGAGCCTACATCCCCCTGAACAAGCCGGTTCATGGCATGCTCAGAGGCTAAATCTCTTTTGATTTCGTTCCACACAAACTGCTGAGCCTTTGTTAAGCTATATGGCAATGACTCAATCAGCTTATCACATTCCTTAACCTCCCTCATGGGATATTCAGTAAGGGTTGTGGCTTTGCTTTCCCTCATTCTTCTAAGAGCCAGAGAATATAAGAAAAACTCATCAAATACCAGTCGCTGCCTTGCATTCTTTAAACTTTCCCTATCCCTAGGAAAATGAATCTCCTTCAACGCCTTTGTTCTGTCCATGAGGGAATATTCCATGCAGATTCTTTCTGGTATATAATCCTTGGCAAATTCGAGGTTTTTATGAACCTCATGCATGGATTTAATAATTAAATTATTGGTAAGTCCTTCGGTCAGAGGATAAATTGGCTGTAGAACCTTCAATAATTTATAATAATCATCTTTATTATAAAAAATCTTCGGCTGTTCCATAACCAACGCACCATTCTTAAGTCTGACCTTACCCCTGAACAGATAGCATTTTCCCTTGGCAAGTCTGTTCATAAGAAATGGCATATTAAACCATGTCAGAAGAAGTGTGCCGGAGCTGTCCCGCACCTGAACGTTAAGTATCTGTAAATTACGTACTCTCCTAAGTCTTGGTGTAATACCAAGGTAAGCTTCAATAGTAGCTACACTTCCCTCGCTTACCTGTGCAATGGGTATGGGCATACCAAACTCCTCATATCCCCTCGGATAATGTTCTAATAAATCCTGTACTGTCTCTATACCGATTCTGCGAAGGGTTTTCTGAGTCTTTTCACCTATCCCATTTATTTTGGTAACACTATCATTATATTTCAAGATACTCACTCCGATATATAAAGCCTATCTTCAAACAAACCCCATATGAATATATTGCCAAGACTGCTTATTTACATACATTATAAACCATATTAATAAATTGTAAAAGGCTTATATGCTTCTTAGAAATTATACTTTATCTTACTGCATATTTCTTCACACAGTTTACTTGTTCCAAGATACATACAAAATGCTGTAAATGCCTCTATTATTCTTTCTATTACCACTTCAGTGGGTATATAGCCATCCTCCCACCATAAATTTTTAATGCTCATGTCAATTCTTGACTGCAATACAAAAACCGCAATTTTACCTAATACATACAGCGGATCATATTGAATACAGCCAACTCGCTTAAAAAAACTAACTAAGCATATCCCTTTGCAGCCCTTCAAAATCCAAATAATCCTTAATAAACTGCTTGCGAAGAAGCTCAAGCGGAATAAACTCGTTATATTTTCCTTCAATCTGCACCTTGTCAGGCAGCGGTAAGTCATACATATCAAGATCCGAATGAAGGATATCCATTATAATATTCTCCAGCTCTTCCTTCGTCCCGTCAAAAATAACCTCAAGATATACACAGGTTGGCCATGGCAGCTTACTTTTTATTCTTCTATGTCTTAGAGCATAATTTAAAGTTGTAAGCCGGCGAGTGCCTACCCATGGAAATACAGCCTGATTATAAAAAATCCTTGCATTCCATTTTTGCACCCTTTTATCAAAGAATCACGAATAATATGAATCGGGTATGGGATATTGCCGTGCTATATCTCTCATTCTGTAGAATAATTCCCGTATCGGGTCTTTTTGAGGTTGTACAATTTCCTGCGATTTTAAAACAAATTTCCCTACACCGGGAAACGGACTGTTATCATATTCAATTTCATAAAACAAGCCGTCAGAAAGAGACATTTGTGTGTAATGCCTGTTTTGAGGCTGTACTTTAGAAACCCCGCTTTCCTGAGCTTTCTGTCTGTCGGGAATTTTAAACGGTTTGTACTTTTTGTCAGTGTTATATTCATTCATAGAAGTCACTTCATACCAACATAACAATTAATTGCTGATAATAGTATAACATATTATGGTTAATTTTCAATATTAAAATCGAACAAACGTTTATCGTGATCTAAAACCTGTAAAGCATTTTAATAGGAGCTTTTACCGGCTCCTATTAAAATGCTTTACAGGTTTTGTTAAATTGCCTAAATATTCATACTTAATACGTCATTATTAATAAATAAAAAAATTTATTGACAAAATAATTATATTAGTGTATTATTGTATTAGACTACTAATACAATAATACATGGGTAGGTAATTATTACGAAAGGAGCTAATGGAATGCAATGGGAACTAAATACTGAAAAGCCGGTTTATTTGCAGCTTGTAGAGCAAATCCAAGCTAAAATAATATCCGGTATCTACAAACCCGGTGATAAGCTCCCTTCTGTCAGAGATTTAGCAGCACAAGCCATGGTAAATCCAAACACAATGCAAAGAGCGATGACAGAATTGGAACGGGACGGATTGGTATATACCAATCGTACTGCCGGTAGGTTTATAACCTCCGATGAAGAATTAATTAAACAGCTTAAGACAGAATACATTGCTGCAATTGTACAAGACTTTCTTGACAAAATGAAGCAACTGGGATTAGGATCGGATGAAATAATATCATACCTGAATATTATTATAGAAAATAAAAAATAGCGTAAGCAGATAGGAGTAAGATATGAGTGTAATATTGGAATGCAAATCACTAACAAAAAAATTCGGATCAACCACTGCCCTCTTTAATGTAAATCTTAGCTTGGAAAGAGGGAAAATAATAGGACTACTGGGTCCTAACGGCAGCGGCAAGACAACATTAATTAAGATTATTAACGGATTATTGGTTCCTGACACAGGCAGTATCAAAATCGCAGGCATGAACCCGGGTGTGGAAAGCAAGAAAATCGTTTCCTACCTCCCTGAAAAAACATATCTTCCTGATTGGATGAAGGTATCTGAAGCAATATCATTTTTTAAGGATTTTTATGGGGATTTTGAAGAAAAAAGAGCGTATGATATGCTACACAGATTAAACCTGGACCCTACTAAGCGTCTTAAAACTCTTTCAAAGGGTACAAAGGAAAAGGTTCAGCTAATACTGGTAATGAGCCGCAGAGCCAATCTATATTGCTTGGATGAACCGATAGGCGGTGTGGATCCTGCAGCCAGAGATTATATACTAAATACCATTATCACAAATTATGATGAGAATGCTACGGTCATTATTTCAACTCACTTGATAGCAGATATAGAAAATGTGTTGGATGAGGTTGTATTCATAAAAGAAGGCAGCTTGGTTCTTCACGCACCGGTTGATGAGATTCGTGAAAAGGAAGGAAAATCAATAGATTCATTATTCAGGGAGGTATTCAGATGCTAGCAAAATTAACAAAACATGAATTATATGCAACAGGAAGAATCTTCTTGCCGTTATATTCAATAATGCTATTACTATCTCTTATAAATAGAGGGTTCTCCTCTATCGGTGAATTAAGCAGTCCGTTTAAAACACTTAAAGGATTTATGGTGGCGGCATATGTAATATCTATCGTGGCAACGCTGGTTATTACATTTGTAATAATAATACTTCGCTTTTATAAAAATCTGATGTCTGATGAGGGATATCTTATGTTTACACTGCCTGTAAAACCCTCACAGCTTATCAATGCAAAACTTATTGTATCCTTTTTATGGAATATACTAAGTATATTTGTAGTCGCTACCTCGTTGTTTATCATCCTTGGAACATCAAAGAACCTTGAAATGTTCAGGGGATTACTGGATTTAGCTGTTACAGGACTTAAATCAACCTTTGGAAGCAGCTATCCAATACTTATAGCTGAATACATTATTATGATATTTGTATGTACAATCTATCAAATTCTTATGATATATGTATCCATAGCTATAGGTCACTTGCTTAATGAACATAAAGTGATTGGCTCTTTTGCAGCTTATATAGCAATTAATACAATCATTCAGATGCTGGTCTCTATAATTGTCCTGATTTGGACCAATTTGGAACTCTCAATATTTACATACACTCCATACTACGGAACTACAGAAACCATTACCGGCAACAATGTTAATTATTCTGTAAGTATAGTACAGGCCATAACCAAGCAAATAATCCCCTTCTCAATCATTTTCTCAGTTTTATGCTGTGTGGCTTTTTATCTCGTAACCAATTATATCTTTAAGAAGAAACTTAATTTAAATTAATCCGGTAAAGCTGTAATCTGACCGACCTTAAGATGCAGGATAATTGGTTCGGCATTTAAGGTCGGTTTTCTTATCGCCCTCTAACCTCAAAACGGCTTAACTGCTTCAGACAATATATAAGCTCCTGCAGTCTCTGTTCTACCGGTCCGTCCTCTACGATACAATCGAGGGATGCAGCCATATCATTAATCAGCCTGTCATCTATTGCTTTAATATTAGTTGTTATGATTTCCAGCTTTTCGGTATAAGAACCTGCATCCAAGAATCTTAACAGGATTTCATTTACTTTATCATCAGAATCAGTTACTGCCATTTTAGCTGTAAATGATGTATCGTTATTTTTTTCATTGGTCTGTTCATTCACCGGATGCTCATCTGAAACATTTTCCATCTTTTGTATTTTCACTGCGTCAGCATGTTCCTTAGAAGAAATTGTGTATAATTCTTCCATGAACTTCGATAAAGGCAATACAAAGGTACTGTAATCCCCAAACAATGCCTGATAAATAACCATGCTTTCACAGGTTTCTTTATGTATTCCGAATGTAATTATCTGATAAGGCTTGTCCTTTATAAGATAAAAGATTTCTCCTGCTCTTGGAGTCTTCTCCATATTTAACCTCCTTCGCCAGATTAATTATACAAGGTCTGTACTAGATAAAAAGTGGTCCGAAATATGCGAACCACTTATTCAATCCTTAATCTTTAGTTTATTATATGCTTTTTATTCAACCGACAAAAGATAGTAGTATATTGGCTGACCTCCGTAATGAACCTCTACATCCATATCCGGGTACAGCTGC
>DUQV01000037.1 GCA_012837605.1 Clostridiales bacterium
CTTCTTCTTGCTCTTTCGCTGCTGCCGGCGGTCAGGTATATCTTCAGATCAGCATTCGGAAGTACATAGGTGCCGATATCTCTTCCGTCCATAACAACATTTGCTTTCTTGGCAAGATTTCTTTGAAGCTCTACAAGCTTCAACCGCACTGAAGGATATACGGATGCAGCACTTGCCATATTGCCGACTTCTTCTGTACGGATAAGGTGACTTACATTCTCACCGTTTAATATTACCTGCTGTTCACCATTCAGGTATTCTATTGTGATATCCGCATTATTGCAGGCGTTCTCAATTTTTTCTTTTTCGTCCGGCGATATATTGTTTCTGATAAAATACAAAGCCAATGCCCTATACATAGCACCGGTGTCAACATATATAAAATTCAGGTGCTTTGCTATTCTCTTTGCAATGGTGCTTTTACCTGCACCGGCAGGTCCGTCAATTGCAATGCTGTAGTACTTCATCTTGTGCCTCCAATATATAAAATATTATATAAGCGGACAAGTCAGCTTAAAGACTTCATCCTTTCACTCGCAGACTTTCCGGCCAAATATCCCGTAGACCAAGCTATTTGAAGATTAAAACCACCGGTTAAGGCATCTAAGTCTAAAACCTCACCTGCAAAATACATGTTCTTAATAAGCTTTGATTCCATGGTGGAAGGATTAATTTCCTTAATATCAATTCCGCCTTTTGTTATAACCGCCTGATTATATGGGGCCGGCTTTGTTACAGTAAAAGTAAGATTCTTTAGCAAATTAACAAGATTTTGTCTTTCTTCCTTCGTTATAGAATTTACCTGTTTTTCAGAATTTATAGAACTTAGAGGAATAATAACATCTATTAGTTTATTTGGCAATAGCAGGCTCAAAGAATTCTTAAACTGTTTATTTTTAAATTCCTCAAAATCACGAAGTATTCTCGCATCGAGCTGTTGATATGTCAAAGCCGGTTTAAGATCAATACTTACAGTAAGCTTCTCCTTTTCTTTCATATATGGAATGATATATCGGCTGGCACTTAATATAACCGGACCACTGAGTCCGAAATGAGTAAATAGCAGCTCGCCAAAATCCTCATATATTTTTTTCTGTCCGGCTCTTACCGTTATGGATATGTTTTTCAATGATAATCCCATAAGATCCTTTATATATGGTTCGGCAACATATAAAGGCACTAATGAAGGAGACAGATCAGTAATGGTATGCCCTGTCCTTTTAGCAAATTTGTAGCCGTCCCCGGTTGACCCTGTAAGCGGATATGATAAGCCACCGGTGGCAATTATGACAGCATCACCGTATAACACTCCGTCACTGTTTTTAAGCTTAATGCCTTGAAAGCTTCCGTTCATAACCAATATATCACTGACTTCACATCTGTATCTTATATCTGCATTAAGACGTTCAAGCTCATTTTTCAATACGGATATTACATCAGAGGATTTGTCTGATAAAGGAAATACACGGTTTCCTCTTTCAATTTTAGTTCTGAGTCCCAGCTGTTCAAAAAAATCTATTACATCATAAGCACTTAATTGATTATATGCTCTATATAAAAACTTGGGATTAGTAATAACATTCTCAAAAAAAACATCTCTATCACAGGCATTAGTCAAATTACATCTTCCTTTGCCTGTAATAAAGAGCTTTTTTCCAAGCTTTTCATTCTTTTCCAGTAAAATCACCTTATAATGATTCTGAGAGCTTCTTGCAGCTGATATGGCAGCCATCATACCGGAAGCCCCGCCTCCGACTACATATATACTTTTCATCAAATGTTCCCTCTGTTACATATATCTTTATTATATTTTGATTTGTAAATTATATTATTTTATAACGAAAATTTAGGTAATTGTCGAATACAATAAGAGTATCGCAATTACCTATGCTTCAAGACGGTATACTCGCGAATTAACAGTTTAGTCTTCAAAATAGACCTCATCTATACCCAGCTCTATATGACCGCTAATATATGGTCCGCCTTCTACACGATAAATAATTTTATTATAATCCTCAAGATTTTCGGTAATACTCTGTGCCAATGCATCTAAAATCACATTTTCCAATCCTGACCCCACATTAATTAACGGTGGTTGATCTGAATAAAAGCTGATTATTACCTTATCCTCCTGAGTAGTTACACTTTCGATACCTATAACGATTGATTGGTCAGCCATAGATTCTACTACAGTATCTACAATTAATTGAGGAGTTATTTCACTGTCAGCAGGAACTAATGCTGTAACAGTATCCAAATCCGATTCGCTGTTTACTACATATATTAATAACTCTTTGTTTTCAAGAGGCTGTATTATTGTTGGAGTAGGCTTGTCTTGTTCTGAGCTGTCCCCTTCATCATCGTCGTCAAGATTATCTGTATCGACAAAAGTGTCTGTATCTGTAATATCATTATCATCATTTTCTTCTATTTTATTGTTAGTTTCATCCGGATCTTTAAAGAATTTAAGATTGATATTACTGCATCCTGAAAAAATTAACACAGTTATCAAAGAAAGTATCAAAACTTTACTCTTACAGTTACGCTTCATAATAACCTCCTTTCGTAAAATTTCCATAACCTATTGCTACTATTATAGATAGAAACTGTGTCATTTCTATGGTATTATTTCAACGAAATTATGTTATTATCCGTATACTTCAATAATGCTTCTTCGAATTAAATCTAAGGCTGCAACAACACTGTGTTCTCTGATTTTTTCTCTGCTTCCCTTGAAATGTCTTTCACTTACAAATACTTTATCAGATACGCTGCATGCAAAATATACCAAACCAACAGGCTTGGACGCAGTACCGCCTCCGGGACCTGCTATTCCTGTTACGGCTATACTCACATTACTGCCGGATGCTTTAACAGCACCTATTGCCATTTCTTTGGCGGTCTGTTCACTTACCGCTCCATAATCAGCCAAAGTATCGGTATTGACACCCAGGTATTTTATTTTTGATTGATTAGAATAAGTAATAAAGCCTTCTGTAAATACTTCAGAGGCACCCGGTACATTCACAATCCTGCCTGACAGCAAACCGCCGGTGCATGATTCGGCTGTTACCAGAGTTAACTCGTGCTTTTTTAGAAGCTTAATAACCACTTCTTCAAGAGTTTCATTCTCATCTGCAGTAAATATATTGCTGCCAAAGCGGTTATTCATCTCATCCAGAATAGGGTTAATTAGTATTAATGCATCCTTTTCATTATCAGCTGACGCAGTAATTCTAAAATGCACCTCACCACCTTTGGCATAAGGTGCAATAGTCGGATTGCTTTGACCTTCAATCAAATCAATAATCATGGTTTCAGCTGTACTTTCACCGATGCCGCAGATTTTTACCATCTTAGTAACAAATACCTTGTCCTGAAGTTTTTTAAGATAAGGAAGCATATTGTTAAACATTGGAATCATCTCAACCGGTGGTCCGGGTAAAAGAAGAATAATTTTATTATTATCCTCCACTATATATCCCGGTGCACTCCCGTAATCATTGTCGATTACGATGGAGCCTTCGATCTTTAAGGCCTGTTTCCAATTGTTTTCCGTTATTTTAGCCAGTCCCTTAGGAATTATTTTATTTGTCGCTATAATTCTGTTCATATAAGCCTGAATTCTTTCACGGGAATGTTCATCCATTTCAAGTCTTCTGTTTAACACCTTGGCTAAGGTTTCTTTTGTAATATCATCAGATGTGGGTCCAAGACCGCCTGTCAGGATTAATATATCTGATCGCTTTAATGCTGTTTTTAGGGCTTCGTATAATCTGGCTTCATTATCGCCGACCGTAACCTGATGATACATGGAAAAGCCCAGCTTGGCACATTCTATCGATAAATAATTGGCATTAGTGTTAATAATATTGCCCAGAAGAAGTTCAGTGCCTATACTGATTAACTCAACTGTCATACTGATATCTCCTTCATCAAAAATTATTTTTACTAAATAACAGCTTTTGGTTCTTTATCAAATAATCCATCATGGATATGACTGTTAATATCAGAGCCAAATATACTGCTATAACTTCAAGAATATTTATAAATGTGTATTCCAAATTGACAGTAAGCATCACACTCATTACTATCTGTACATTGGTCTTTATCTTGCCCCACCATCCTGCGGCAAGCACAACTCCATTATCTGATGCAATGAGACGAAAACCGCTTACAATAAACTCTCTTGCTATTATTACAATAGCTATCCAGCTTGGTATTTGATGAGTTCCTACAAAGCAAATAAGTGCCGAGCAAACTAACAGCTTATCAGCCAATGGGTCCATAAACTTCCCAAAATTAGTAATCAAATTGTTCTTTCTTGCAATATATCCATCCAGCGCATCTGTTATGGCAGCTAATGTAAAGATGACTCCTGCTATATATTTCCCGTAGGGTATCTGATCTACCAGCATAAATACCAAATAAAGCGGTATCATAAGCACTCGGATGGCTGTTAATTTATTGGGTAAATTCATTTCTTAGCACTTCCTTCCACAATTTCTCCGATTAAATCATAGTGATTTGCTCCGGTAACCTTAGCTTGTATGATGTCACCGGACATAAGCTCTTCTTCTGAATTGATAAAAATGTAACCATCCACTTTCGGTCCGTCCATATATGTTCTTCCCACATATACCTTGTCCTTATCTGCGATTCTTCCTTCGATAATAACATCAAAGACACGCCCAATATGGGAAGAAGATATATCAAATGCTATGGATTGTTGAAGCTCCATTAATTGCTTTTGTCTCTTTTTCTTAACCTTGGCGGTAATCTGCGGCTTTAATAATGCAGCAGGTGTATCTTCTTCCTTAGAGTAAGTAAATACACCCAGTCGGTCAAATCTGACTTTTTCTATAAAGCGCAAAAGCTCTTCATGTTCATTATCAGTTTCTGTAGGAAATCCGGTAATCAGAGTGGTTCTTAGAACAATATGGGGGATTCTCTCTCTAAGCTTTTTTACTATGTTGATAATATCCTCTTTTGTTGCTTTTCTTCCCATAAGCTTTAATATCCTGTCAGAACAATGCTGAATAGGTATATCAAGATAATTGCATATCTTTGGCTCACTGCTTATTGTGTCTATAAGCTCATCTGTTATCTCTTCAGGATAACAATACAGTAAGCGTATCCACTCAATACCCGAAATTTTACAAAGCCTTCTCAGAAGTTCCGGCAGTGCTTTTTTGCCGTATAAATCAACTCCATATAAAGTTGTCTCCTGTGCCACCAGAATCAACTCCTTAACTCCATTAGAAGCAAGGTATGAAGCTTCATCTGTCAGCTCATCCATCGCTCGGCTTCTGTATTTACCACGCAGCTTTGGTATTATGCAATAAGTACAGTGTTTATCACAGCCTTCAGCTATTTTTAAATATGAATAATAAGGTACTGTAGATATAACTCTTTTAGAGATAATAGCAGGCTGCCTATTAAGATCAGCAAAGCATGTATGTTTCTTGCCATCCATAACTTCATCAATAACATGTAATATCTCAGAGATGGCCGTTGTTCCCAAAAGTGCATCTACTTCAGGGATTTCCTCTAATATTTCATCCTTATAACGCTCGGCAAGACAGCCTGTAACGATTAATGCTTTAAGATTTCCGATCTTTTTATAATCTGCCATCTCAAGAATCGTTTCAATACTCTCTTCCTTAGCATCGTGAATGAAACAGCAGGTATTTATTATAATAATATCCGCTTTACTTTCGTTATCTGTTATTATATATCCGTTATCATGAAGGATACCAAGCATATTCTCACTGTCAACCAAGTTTTTATCGCATCCTAAAGATATAAAAAAAATGTTCATATTAATGCTCCATTAGATTAATTTGTAATTTGCAGCTAAAACACAATTATACATAAGCATAGCAATAGTCATGGGACCAACACCACCGGGAACCGGAGTGATTGCACTTACCTTTTCAAGAACGTCATCATAGTCCACATCACCGCACAGCTTATTATTCTCATTTCTGTGCATGCCGACATCTATTACTACAGCACCTTGCTTTACATATTCTTTTGTAATAAATTTTGGTTTTCCGATAGCCACTATCAATATGTCAGCTCTGCTTGTAATTTCCGAAAGATTTCTTGTTTTGGAATGACATACGGTTACAGTTGCATTTTCCCTAAGCATAAGCATGGCCATAGGCTTACCTACAATGTTGCTTCTTCCTATAATAACACATTCCTTGCCTTCTATCCCGATATTATATCGCTTCAACAGCTGAACAACACCGGCAGGAGTACAGGATACAAAGCCTTTGTGTCCAATGCTGAGCCTTCCGACACTCTCGGGATGAAAACCGTCCACATCCTTATCCGGAGAAATAGTCTGTATGATTCTGTCTTCATCAATATGCTTCGGTAAAGGAAGCTGTACAAGTATACCGTGTACATCCTTTCGCTGATTAAGCTCATTTATAAGTTCAATTAACTGTTCTTCGGCTGTATCCTCAGGAAGTTCATAGGACAGGGATTTTATACCGATATATTCACAGGCCTTTTTCTTATTCCTGACATATATAGTCGAAGCCGGATCAGCTCCAACCTGTATAACACATAAGCATACTTCAATGTTTTTCTCTTTTAACTGCTCTACCTGCTCTTTAAGCTCATTCTTAATATCTGTGGATATCTTTTTTCCATCAATAATGGTAACCATGTACTCACTCCTGAACTTTAAGTATTTTAATAAAATTTCCCGATATTTTTATATAATACAATTCTAATATATTCCATAGAATATCACAAGTATTGAAATACATAATTAAATATTACAAAATTGTTACAATGATATTATTTTTGAACTTGTATTTTAATCTATTATTAGTTAAAATTGGTCTGTAGGCTTAGTTTTATATTGAGGGAGTAAAGATGAACGAAAAAATGAAAAAATCAATTGTAATGATAATTATATATTGTTTGTGTTTTGGCTTCTTAACTCTTTTTATCGGTTCATTATACCCAATAAAAAATAATACTGGTTTGAAAGAGACAGCAGCTGATAAAAAGATTACATCTGCTTCAGATAACGATACATCGCAAACGGATAAAGCAGAAGCTGACAACTCTGCTAAGTATCCTTCCGGCTCTGCTGATTCATATGATGAAACCGCTGCATCCATTCCAACAAAGGAACCAATCTCTACACCGATACCGACTCCAACTCCTCTTCCTGTATATGAACTTGAAGAAAGCGGTTATCCTGAGATTGAGAAGTTTTTTCATGACTATTATGTGGCTTGGAATTTATGCGATAGAGAATTGTTGGAGTCCGTAACTACTGCTCCGGAGAATTTACCTCCTCTATTCGAGATGGAGAAGGAAACTCTTTTTCTGGATGATATTCGTGACCTTTCATATTACATAATGAAAAGTTATGAGGATAATGCATACATAGTTTATGTCTATTATGAGATGAAATATGTAAATATAAAGACTCCTCTCCCACGACTGGACAAGTTCTACCTGATCACAGATAATGACGGTAATTTGAAGATATATAATTCTGAAATGGATGATATTTTAAAGACATATTATGAAGAAAGAGATAATGATGAAGCTGTAGTGGATATTATAAATCATACTAATTATAAAGCAAGACAAGCCATGGAAAGCGATGAGGAGCTTCGGGTATATGTAGAAGCATTGTACGGCAATTAAATAAATGAGAGGGGCATTTGTATGGCAGCAAACTTAGTGTTTAGCTATACTGTTGCCCCTCTAATATAATATTACAAGCTTCTATATATCAAATATACCGGAACATCTTCAATACAGTATCAGCCTGAATAATAATTTATTAAGCATCCTTTAAGAATTATCTCTCTCTCATCTTCTGTCAGTTCTCCAAGGGTTAATGTGAACTCCTTCATGTCTTTATTCACGATATATACCTTGATTTCAGACTCTTTGTTCTGAATGGCCTTTCTAATATCCTTTATAAAGAGATAATCATTCTTCTCAAAGGGTAAATCTCCGTCTAATATAAACGGCAGCATGCCCCAATTAATCAGATTGGAACGATAACGCTTTGTAGCATATTCCTTAGCTATGTTAGCCAGACCGCCCAGCACCTTCTGACAGCTGGCTGCCTGTTCTCTTGCCGAACCGTCTCCCGGCTTTACAGCATATATGGTACTTCCTATTTGAGTATTGTCTATATCTATAGTGAATTTTTTGCTTATCTCCGAATAGATATTTTCAAGCTCAGGATTGGAAGCTGTTATATCATTACCTGCCAATCTTGCCTTCTCTGCTTTTTGAACCGCTTTTGCACGACCCACATATTCCGGATCCTTTCTGGATAAGGTATATTCTGCAAGCCCGATAGGATTTGAGCGATATGATGAGGTTTCGCCCGAAGGAATAAGCTCATCAGTTGTGGTTACAGGATCCAGAATAACAGATACGACCTTTAATATTATATCATTGGTTAACTCCGGCATCTTAGGCCAATCCACAATTCCGGGACCTTTTCTTATTTCTACAGTTGTATCCGGTTTAAATGCTCCGTTATATACACGGTTGTCATATATTCTACTGTCGTAGAAATATCTTGGTCTTCCGAATTTTACATCTATATCCTCTGCTGATGTCAAATAACCATGATTTGCAGCCGTTGCAGCAATTGAACGGGCATCCATTAAAGCGACCGACGCTATCTGTCCATTTGTTATTTTTGATCCTTCTCTGTTAGGGAAATTTCTGGTCGTATGTCTTATACTTAATGCATTGTTGGCAGGGGTATCTCCTGCTCCGAAGCACGGACCGCAGAATGCAGTGCGTATACTTGCCCCTGATGCTATAAGCTTGGCCATGGTTCCGTTCTTAACAAGCTCCATCAATATCGGCTGACTGGCAGGATATACACTTAATGAGAATTCATCTGCTCCTATATTCTTTCCGCTTAATATATCTGCAGCATCACATATATTCTCATAGCTGCCTCCCGCACAGCCTGCTATAGTACCCTGTTCAACATACAGCTTACCGTTTCTTATCTTATCCTTTAGCGTATATTTCACCTTGTTGCCCAATACGGTTAATGCATTTTTTTCCACCTCATCCAGGATGTCATAAAGATTCGCGTTAAGCTCATCTATTGTATATGCATTACTGGGATGAAACGGCATAGCAATCATAGGCTTTATTTCAGACAAATCAACATAAACCATTCCGTCATAATATGCCGCCTGTTCCGGCTTAAGATACTTGAATGCTTTCTGTCGATTATGTATCTTATAGTATTCCATAACCTCATCGTCTGTTACCCATATGGATGAAAGACAGGTGGTTTCGGTGGTCATGACATCGATACCTATTCTGTAATCCATACTAAGTTTCTTAATACCGTCACCGACAAATTCCATAATCTTATTATTTACATAGCCGTTTTTAAATACCGCCTTAATAATAGCCAGTGCAATATCCTGAGGTCCGACACCTCTGCGCGGAGTTCCTGTCAAATACACCGCTACGACCTTTGGCATAGGTATATCGTAGGTTCTTTCAAGAAGCTGCTTTACAAGCTCCGGACCGCCTTCTCCGATACCCATAGTACCTAAAGCTCCATAACGGGTATGACTGTCAGAGCCTAATATCATGCTTCCGACTTCAGTCATCATTTCACGTGCATATTGGTGAATTACTGCCTGATGAGCCGGTACATATATACCGCCATATCTCTTGGCACTGGATAATCCAAACATGTGATCATCCTCATTTATAGTGCCGCCGACTGCACATAAGCTGTTATGACAATTTGTCAGCACATATGGCATAGGAAATTTCTCAAGTCCACTTGCTCTTGCGGTCTGGATAATTCCAACATAAGTAATATCATGAGATATCAGCTTATCGAATTTTATCTTAAGCTTAGACATACTGCTTGAAGTATTATGGCTCTTAAGGATTTTATATGCCATTGTTCCGCATCTGGCTTTTTCCTTGTCAATATTATCTATGCCTAATTTTTGAGATACAGCGAAAATAGCTTGTGGTGAATCTTCAATTATTTCATTATTATTTAACAGGTATACACCTTTATCATATAATTTAATCATACTGTCCTCCTTATCAGTACTTTAAAAATTGCGTGCTGCTAATTGGTCTGTCGATACATCTATTCTTCAACATATCCTTCTGCCAAATTAACTATATGTTCTTCATTACAGCTTATTTGCGGTGAAGGTATTACACCGGTAGAAGCCTTTATCTTAAGAAGAACCTTATCATCGTGTGTATTATCAAATCTGACAGATATTTTACCTTTAAAAACATCATTAAAATAACCTGAATCTACAAATAGTTCATCATAGCCTTCGAATTTGAACCTAACCTCGAGATTAGCCTCGCTGTATGCCAAATCTATCTTATCTAATAATAACTCGGATGTTTCACCCTTCTCTAAGTTTTCAAACAGCATTTCATCTTCTGTCAAGCTGCCTTCACTGCCTACAAAATATGCTTTGACATATTCGAGCTTTATATCAGAATTATTTCTTACCGTAATTTTTCCTGCTGTGCTTTCGATTGACATTAATATTATTACTGCCAATAGAATAATCCCTGCAGTTGAATATAAAATAATTTTTGTACTATTCTTCATAGGGGCTTTTTGCGGTTTTTTCTTTGCTTTTATCTTTTTCATGTCACAGACCTCCATTATTAATTCAAGTATGTCCAAGCAATCCTGCTAATCCGTAGTCGGGAGCTTTATTATCCCCACTGATGATATCATACTTCGAACATTTATAATAATACTTGGATTATTATAAATAATCAAGTATAAAATATGTCAGCTGCAAAATTGTACTAAAGGATATACCGATGCCCCTTTGATACAATTATGCAGCCGCCACCTAATCACTGCTAATAATATATCAGTTAAAATTATTTATTGATAATATCTGCAAACTCTTTACCGAAATTTTTCAGCTTGTCTGCCTCATTCGCATCAGGTACCCATAGGGTTCTGATACCGTCATTTATTACTTCAAATCCGGCATTCTTAAGACTTTCATTTAACAGTTTCACAGATTCACCGCTCCAACCATAGCTTCCAAATGCAGCAGCTTTTTTGTTTTTAAATTTCAATCCCTGAACCATCTCCAAAAGCCCGCCGATGGAGTGAAGTAAATTGTTGTTTACAGTGGGAGAACCCATTAGTATTGCTTTTGACTTAAAGATTTCGGTTATCACATCATTTTTATCCTCTTTTGAAGTATTTATCAGCTTAACGGTTACATCAGAATCAGAGCATGTAATTCCGTCTGCGATTGATTCAGCCATCTTCCTTGTAGACTCCCACATTGTATCATATATAATTGTAATCTGATTCTCCTGATAATTATTGGCCCACTCCAGATATTTTTCAATAATCTGTGCAGGCTCGTTCTTCCATATAACGCCGTGACTTGTGCATATCATATTTATCGGCAGGTTAAAGCTTAATATCTCTTCTATCTTCTTTGTTACAAATCTGCTGAAGGGAGTCAGAATATTAGCGTAATATTTAATTGCCTCCGCGTATAACTCGCAGTTATCAGCCTTATCATTGTATAAGGACTCAGTTGCATAATGCTGTCCGAATGCATCATTACTAAATAAAATATTATCACCGGACATATAAGTCATCATAGAATCAGGCCAGTGCAGCATGGGAGCTTCTATAAATGTCAGTGTGGAGCTTCCGATGTTCAGAGCGTCTCCGGTCTTAACCGTTACGAAATTCCAATCCTTGTGATAATGCCCTTTAAGAATCTTAGCTCCGTTAGCCGTACAATATAGAGGTATGTCAGGTATTTCACTCATGATCTCTTCCAAAGCACCGCTGTGGTCGACTTCACTATGATTACATACAATATAGTCTATTTGTTTTAAATCAATTTCTTTCTTTAGATTAGTAATGAATTCTTTATCATATGGAAGCCAAACAGTATCGATTAATACGGTTTTCTCATCTCTAATAAGATAAGAGTTATAGGATGAACCCTTTTTTGTTGAATACTCATGTCCATGAAAATGTGTTAATTCCCAATCCACCTTGCCAACCCATGTAACCTTGTCAGTTATCTTTTTTCCCATAATCGCACCTCTTTTTCTCTTCAATTTTATCTAAATATATGTTTAAATAATGTGTTCCATTTAGAGCAGCATAAAATTGTCAAATATAATTTGCATGTAATAACATATTTACATGCTAATAATCTACTTATATCAGATAAGCCAATATATATCAAGTATATGACGATTATATGCTATTTTCAGTGATTCAAATCACCGAAGTTCACTTTTTTAATATTGCAGACCCCAAAGTCTTAGTATTCTCATAAAACAGAATTTATAATCTATTTTTTTGCTATCATCAGTGGTATAGATCGGAAGCTCAGTATACAGATTATTATCTATAAAATATCTGGCAGATCCTACAACCTTGCCTTTCTTTACAGGTGCTGACAAAATATCAGGTACTATATACTCAACACTTACTTTTTCATCATTACGGATAAGAAGGTTCAAATCTCCGTTTACAGCCAAACCTATATGAGAGGTCTGACCGTTATCTACATATACAGGTTCTAACTTCCTGTTTTCAAATATTTGTTTTTTCTCATAATTCTCAATACCATATGTCATAAGACGTATTGTATCTGTCCATTTAAGATTTTTTCTTGGCGGCCATCCACAGCCTAAAACTACTGATATTAATGTTCTGTCCGGCTTTTTAAGTGCTCCAACAAAGCAATACCCTGCTTTACCTGTAAAACCTGTCTTTATGCCTATGGCACCATCCATCATATATAGGAACTTGTTTTTATTTGATACGATAAAGCTTCTCCCTTTTTTCAATTCCTTAAACTGATATGAAGATGTATTTGTTATGTCTATGAATTCCTTGTTTTGTATTGCATATGATGATATAACCGCCAAATCCCTGGCAGTTGTATAGTGCCCTTCGGCATCCAGTCCGTTTGGAGTAATGAAATTCGTATCATAGCATCCCAAAGCTCTTGCTTTGTCATTCATCATAGTAGCAAAACCTTCAACCGTTCCACCTATATGCTCTGCTATGGCTACGGCAGAATCATTATGACTTTCAAGCATCAGAGAATACATTAAATCCTTCAGATAATACTGTTCTCCCGCCCTGATATTAAGCTGTACATCAGGCATACCGGCTGCATAGGATGATACAGTTACCACATCTTCCATATTGCCGTTCTCAAGTGCAATAATGCATGTCATAATCTTTGTAGTGCTGGCCATGGGCATTTCCTGATAACCGTTAACCTCATAAAGCACTCTGTTATTCTCTGCATCCATAAGAAGTGCCGCCAATGAATTCAGCTTTATTCTCTTAGGATCTTCATTTTCCGGAACAGTTGAATTCTCATTTTCATAGGATTTGTCTATGCTGCTGTTTTCCTTTTTAAGCTTCTCTTCAAAATCATTATTTACAAAATAGTATGGATTAAACATTTCATCATAGTAATTCCTTAAGCTTAAAAAGTTAACGGTTACAAATAAAATAAGAAGTCCTATACATATTAAAAATGAATTATTCAACCTTTGTTTATAATTATGCAATCAAATCATATCCTATCTGTTTCCCTTATATTAATTTATTTGTTCCTTTACTGACTTATTCCTAAGTTGTATAATTTAAGTAATTAGCAAACGAAGAAAGGATATTGGTATGTCCGTATTAAAAAACATAATAAATAAAACTAAAAATATAATAAAAGACATAATAACAAACATACATAATAAAATATTTAAAAATAAATATATTCTTCGTGTGATAAGAATACTGTTAACCATTGCTTTTGTTGTGTTTTTGGTACTGTTTATTAATGAGGTTTTCATACAGCCCTATAAATTAAAAAAAAGCATTGAAAAGGCAAAGGAATTGTATCACTACAGTGAGCATAAACCTACTGTAGAGCCTAGCAAATCAGTACCTGATACAGAAGCCGGTGAAGACAATACTCTTGCTGCTGAAACTGATACTGATTCCAATAATACGGATAACAGCACCGATAACGATGCGAAATGGTCAGAAAATGTAACTCCTGCTCCTACTCCGGATCCTAACAGAGATGAAAAGGGACGGTTAAAAAAATTTGTGAAGCTGCTGGAAGCAAATGAGGATGTTAAGGGATGGATACGAATTGATAATATAAACGGTGAAAATGATACTAAGATCGATTATGTGGTTGTTCAATCAGACCCTTCAGATCCGTATTATTATCTTTCAAGAGACTGGGCTACTCATGAATACTTAAAAGCAGGCAGTATATTCATTGATGCTGCTTCGTCAGTAGAAGAAAACTCCAAGAACTTGGTTATCCATGGTCATAATATGACCTCTTCGGATGATATGTTTCATTATCTGTTAAAGTATCATGAGATAAATTTTTTAGTAGAACATCCGATTATCAGCTTTGATACGATATATGAAGAAGCTCTATGGAAGGTTTTTTCGATATATATTACTCCCGGTAATAATGACAGGGGCGATTTCTTTCCGTTTACAAAAACTGAATTCGAGTCAGATCAGGACTTTATGGAATTCATATATCAAACAAGATTACGCTCTCTTTTTGATATGGACGATGTAGATATTAATGAAGCAGACCGGATACTGACCTTATCTACCTGTTCCTATGAGCTTCCAAATTACAGAACAATAATCGTGGCAAGAAAGGTCAGGGAAGGCGAGGATCCCACTGTAAATACCGATTATTTCAGAAAGAAAAAAAGGGATGAGCGTCTATATCCTCAAAGCTTTTATAATCACTATGGTGGAGAAGCACCTGATTTTCCTTCATTCGAGGAAGCTCTGGAAAACGGTTTCGTACCATGGTATAAACCGATAAATACAACCGGACAGTAATTAGAAAGTTAAACCTGAAAATCAAGCTTTTAGAGGTCAGTTCATTATTTATCATGTCCCAAAATATGAATTATAGACCAAAACATTAAATCGCTCTTATTGTAATATATAAGGCGGGATACAAATAATCCCACACAAATTATTGCAAAAGAACCTTATAAATTTTCAAGGATTGGCATCAGCGGTGTCAAAATGCAGCCTTAGAAGAACATGAGCTCCGATTTGTGTGTCGAAAGCGGACTTTTTGTCCGATTTAGACATACAAATTGGAGTTCATGTTCTTGTACGGGTGTGTGTGACACCGCTGATACCAATTCCTGAAGATTTTATATAATGAATTTATTGAAAATGGTTTATATATCCAGAGTGAGTTGTTCGGCTTCTTCCTCTGCTTCCAGTTTGAAGTCTTCCAGTTTTTCGGGATTTATGGCGGGAAGAGAATCTAAGGACTGAAGTCCGAAGCTACGTAAGAATTCTTCTGTTGTACCGAATAATATCGGTCGTCCCGGTGCATCCATCCTGCCTAATTCGCAGATAAGATTATACTCTAATAATTTATTAATGGGGTGATCTGATTTGACACCACGTATTTCTTCAATCTGAAGCCTTGTAATAGGCTGCTTATAAGCTACTATAGATAAGGTTTCAAGCAATACATCCGTAAGTACATGCTTTTTCGGAATATGTGTTATCTTAATTATGCTTTCATACATAGATGCTTTTGTGCATAATTGATATGCTCCGTCAAGTTCAATAATATGTATTCCTCTGCTCTCATCATCATATTTGTCCATCATATTCCGGATGATTTTCCTAGTTGTATCTTCATCATGGTCTATGGCTAAAGCCAGTCTGTCCAGCTCAACTGCCTCTCCCATAGTAAACAGAATGGCTTCTATTCGTGCTTCAACTAATTTTATATCCACTAAAATCCTGCCTCCTCCATGGTTATTATGTCTGAAGCCAGATAAGTAATCCGGATATCATCAAACATATGCTCCTGTTCTATTCTTATTCTCCCAAGACGTATAAGCTCCAGTATCCCAAGAAATGTCACGATTATCTCCATCTTTGTGGATTGCTGTTCCAACAGATTTCTAAAATAGAATATTTTATTCTTAATGCCGTATTCCTGTATCTGAATGAATATATCCGACAGGTTGATTTCTTCCTGCTCAATTTTTCCGAATTTACTGCGGATAGGATCTATCTTGTCCGATTGTTTTTTTACAATTGAAGAAAAAATTTCATGAAGCTTTGATAAGGTCAGGTCACCGATTAATTCATTTACATCTATTTCTTCCTTATAGTCTGCTATTTCCTTCGGTATTGTAGGTGGTTTGAATAAAATTCTGGATGCATTCTCCTGCTTGTCCCTCAGCTTCTCGGAAACATATTTAAACATCTTATATTCCAATAGCTTGTCCACAAGCTCCTGTCTTGGATCTGCATCCTGCTCATCCTCTGTCTCAACAGCAGGCAGCAGCATACGGGATTTTATATTAATCAGTGTAGCAGCCATAACAAGAAATTCACTCATTATCTCAAGATTTTTTTCTTCCATCTGCTTTATGTAATCCAAGTACTGATCCGTAATTTCCACTATCGGAATATCATATATATTTATTTTATTTTTATCAATCAAATGAAGCAATAGGTCAAGAGGACCTTCAAATGCTTCAAGTTTAACACGTATACTCATAATACCCCTTTCATCAGGCAGAAGATATAAACATTCAAACTTATTTATTCAACAATACCACCTGTACCAATTCAGGCGGATTAAGAAATCTTGGCATAAAAGAATGACTTCCCAAACCTCTTGATATCACCATACAGCAGTTATTTTCAGCATGTTGTCCGGCATCATATTTGGGAAAAAGCTTAATCTGCGGTGATATGACACCGCCCAGAAACGGCAGGCGGATAAGCCCGCCATGCATGTGACCGGATATAACCAAATCCGCTCCCCAAGCTACATACTCCTTAAAATATAACGGGTTATGTGCAATCAGTATATGATAGCCTTCCCTGCTCCTGCTTCCAATAAGGCTGCAGATTTCATCCTTATCAGGCTTCTGCAGGTTTTTTCTGTCAAAAAAATCACTATTTACGGACAGACCGGTGATTGTAAGCTTGCTGTCCCTATAATGCAATTCTATACCGCTGTTGTCCAAAAGGTGAACACCGAGCTTTTTAAGCTCTTTTTTGTATGCGTTCCATTCCTCATAAAGATGTACGCAATTTTTATTTCTATTCTCACTGCTTTCTGCGTCATTTATAATGTTCTTCAGCTCTTCAAAGTACTGCTCATGATTCCCAAATGCATAATAAACAGGATAAAATTCAGAAATTTTCTCAATAAAATCAAATGCTTTACCGGGATAACATCGTTTTTTCTTATTAATCATATCCCCCGCTATTATAACAAACTCCGGCTTTTGTTCCAATATTTTTTTAATAAGTCTTTTGTTGTTTTTCCCGAAGCTTGTGTTATGAAGATCGGACACTACAACAAATGATAAACCGTTAATATCCCGACCGATAAGCTCGGAATGTACAGTGTATTTTGATATGACAAGAATTTTCTGTTCAAAATAAGACCATAAAACAAATATTATAATCAAGCTTAGTAATACCCAAATATATGTCATGCTGTCTCCTTTCAGGTTTATGACATACCTGCTTAAATACCATCCATTATAATATAACTTTATGTATAACAAGTGTCAACAAAGATATTTAAAGCCTCAACTCATAGTGTTGAGGCCGTTCTTACGTATCATTCTCTGTCTTTGTGAGTTTTAATTTTATGAAGTTTATAATATTCCATCTCTTCCAAATCTTCCAACCTTAGATGTTGGGGTTTTCTCCATTTCTGCTTTAGAATCTAAAGCATTTCCTTAGAATTGTCATTATGTGAATAACGATCCGATGTAAGATACAACATATTACAATATTAATTTTAGCTTATACATATTTATTTATAAGTCAAGAAGAATTTTCTTATTGATTTGATGAAATTATCTTTGTATCCGGCTTTTTCAATATTATCTTTTGCCAGAATATCCACGCTTCCTATCTTTTCATTATTATAATAATATACAATATCTCCGATTTTATCCTCAGTGGTTAAAGGTGCAGTAACCTTATCATATAGTACAATTTCTTTTCTGATATTATCGGCAGACATCCCCTTAGAGCAAAGATAAGAGAATTCTCCTTTGATTTTGCCGTACACATAGTCGGATATACCTTTTGTAACCCTGACAGGCTCAAGTGTGATATCCTTATGGTCATCTACATATACCGAGTAATTTGCAAAACCGTAATTTAAAAGTTTGGCAGCCTCCATAAATCTGGTTTTAGTATCAGGTGCAGCCATAATGACCGCAATCAGATCCATATTGTTTCGTCTGGCTGTTGCAGATAAGCAGTATTTTGCTATGCTGGTCGAGCCTGTTTTTAATCCTGTAATACCTTTATAGGACTTAATAAGCTTATTTGTGTTGGTCAGTCCGAACTCTGTTCTTCCTTTCTTGGTTGTATGTACGAATGTATCCATCCAAACCGTGCAATAATTGCTCACCTGTGGAAATCTTGTGATCAGTTCTCTTGACATCAATGCTATATCATATGCTGTTGTATAATGATTATCTGCATCCAATCCGGTACAGTTTACGAAATTCGTATTATTCATACCCAGTTCTTTTGCTCTTTCATTCATTCTGGCTACGAATTCTTCATGTGAACCTGCGATATGCTCCGCCATGGCTACAGATGCATCATTTGCACTGGCAATACTTATACACTTAATCATTGTGTCGACATTTTGAACTTCATAAGGCTCCAGATATACCTGTGAACCACCCATAGAAGCGGCATGTTCCGTTACGCTCACATCATCCATAAGATTAATTTTCCCTTCTTCTAAAGCCTCAAAGATCAATAATAATGTCATAATCTTTGTAACGCTCGCCGGTCTTAATCTCTCATCCTTATTTTTTTCAAATATTATCGTTCCTGTTGATCCTTCTATCAGTACCGCTGAAGGTGTAACCAGCTCCATCTTCGCATCTGCCAATGCGGTAACAGGGATAACATCATTTATCCCGGGTCTTGTTGTATTAATTTGTGCACTTAATAAAGAGTTTGGTGCAGATAAAATTATGGTTAATAATAAAAGAAAGATGGCCGTTTTCTTCATATATTGCCCCGCAAAAATACTATTATTAATATTTTAATCCATGCTGTACGGTTTTAGACCAATCCTTATATAAATTTGTCTGCAGGATTCGTATTATCTTACAGTTATTACGCATTTTAAATGTTTTCCCTTTACATTAGCTGTTATTGTTGTTTTTCCGGGACGTTTTGCCTTTACCTTACCGAATATGTTTACCGTAGCAACTGATGAATTACTGCTTGTATATCTTACAAAGCATGCAGGACCCTTTACTCTTAAACGAAATGTATCTCCAAGCCTTAAGTTTAGTCGTTTTCTGTTTAAATCAATAACCTTTACCCGGCATTTTAATTTTCTTTTTCCAACCTTTGCAATAATGACAGCCTTTCCTGTACGATAAGCATATACTCTTCCGTTAAAATTCACTCCTGCCACACGAAAGTTGGTTGAATAAAAGGACACCCTTTTATTAATTCCATATACAAATAATCGAAACTCCTCTCCCTTGATAAGATATATCTCCTGTCTGTTTAGATGCAGACTAAACGGGAGAATTATACCCTTTCGGTAGAACAAACCGGAGTTTCGATATAAAGAAAACATGACTATCAATATAATTACTGATATAATTATAACTTTATAAATTTTACGCAAAATGTATGATCTTTTAATATTTCTGCTCATTACGCCCCGCCGCTTTATATAATTATAATATATATGAATTTCTCATTATACTTTATGAAGCAGCTTATTATTCAAGTACACCCCGGTGCACTTATATACAGATTTATATCATACAAATTATTCAAATCATAAAAGTAATATCATACAAATCTTATAAATCATTCAAATCAAACATAGTAATATCATACAAATAATAAAGCAATACAATACTGATAAGATATCTCAATATATTATACTATTTTGATTACACCGTCTTTTGTAACGACACTATAGATATATGGTGGTCTTGCGGCTTTTTCCTTATTGATAATAAAAGCATTAAGAAGCCTCTTTTTTGCTTCCCTTCTCTTGTTATCATCATTAGCATACAGGGTGGCAAGAGTCTCGCCCTTTGACACCTTATCTCCTAATTTCTTGTGTATGAAAATTCCCACGCTTAAATCAATTTTACTGTCCTTGGTTACACGTCCGCCGCCTAACAGCAAAGAAGCCATGCCCACTTCATCAGTCCTTATTTCACTTATATAGCCATCCGAAGGGGATTTTAAATCATATTTAATTGATGCGAGCTTAAGCAGACCGGGATTATATACGA
This sequence comes from Clostridiales bacterium, assembly GCA_012837605.1. Taxonomy (GTDB): domain Bacteria; phylum Bacillota; class Clostridia; order Lachnospirales; family Lachnospiraceae; genus Mobilitalea. Next base: position 20,386 of record DUQV01000037.1, read on the forward strand.
ATTCGCTGTCTCCGCCCTGAGCATTGACAAACTGTGCCATCTTATCTAAAGCAGATTTATTCCTAATCGTTTCTAAGAGCAAATCCTTACCTTCCTTTGCAGACTTAACTCTTCCTGCTCCTAAAAGCATATAAGAAGTCAAAGCAATGCTTACTTCAAGAAGGTCTTCAGGACCCTGCCCATTTAATGTTTCAATGGCTTCCTTCACCTCAAGAGCATTACCGACAGCTCTTCCAAGAGGTTGGTTCATATCCGTAATAACTGCATAGGTAGGCTTATTAGCCAGAGTTCCTATTTGAACCATTTCGTTAGCAAGTGCAAGTGAATCCTCATAACTTTTCATAAATGCACCGCTTCCGGTTTTAACATCAAGTACAATAACATCCGCTCCGGAGGCAAGCTTCTTGCTCATGATACTTGAGGCTATAAGCGATATATTATCGACAGTTGCCGTAACATCTCTGAGTGCATATATTTTTTTGTCTGCCGGAGCAAGATTATATGTCTGACCAACGATAGCGAGCTTAATCTTATTAACATTCTCAATGAATTGCTCGGTTGATAAACTCGTTGAAAAGCCGGGGAAGCTTTCAAGCTTATCTATAGTGCCGCCGGTATGCCCAAGACCTCTTCCCGACATCTTTGCAACGGGCAGTCCAAGAGCGGCAACCATAGGGCCAAGAACCAGAGATGTCTTATCTCCCACACCTCCGGTACTGTGTTTATCCACCTTTACTCCTTCAATCTCAGAAAGATCCAAAAGATCTCCGCTGTTTGCCATGGCAATCGTAAGGTTCGCTGTTTCTTCATGAGTCATATGATTAAGACATACAGCCATTAAAAATGCCGACATCTGATAATCAGGTATATCTCCCTTTGTGTAGCCTTCAATAATAAACTCAATTTCTTCCTTACTAAGCTCACCCTTATTCTTCTTTTTATTAATCAGTTCATACATATTCATTTTTCATCACTCCAAAACATATTAATTTACCACACCATAATCATATCATTTTACAAAAATACTTGCCATTAAAATATATATTTAATATTAGTCTGTCTGTTATTATTCCAAATAATTTGTAATCAATTTTTCCATAAAATAATATTACCGATTGAAATGAAAATATTAGTAAATTATCATTGACTAAAATAGAAAAAAATAATAAAATGAATAAAATCTTGAAGGGAGAAAATATAAATGAGTTTCGAATTCATAAGAGAAGTAATATCACCATCTGAATTATTGAAAGCCTATCCCTTGCCCCAAAAGGATGTTATAAGAAAAAGAGAAAGAGACAAGGAAATAAAAGATATCATTATGGGCAGTTCTGATAAATTTCTTGTTGTCATCGGTCCATGCTCTGCAGACCATGAGGATGCGGTATGTGATTATATATCAAGACTTGCTAGAGTACAAGACATAGTAAAGGACAGATTGGTTCTTGTGCCCAGAGTATATACTAACAAGCCAAGGACTACGGGGGAAGGATACAAAGGTATTGTTCACCAGCCAAATCCCGAAAAAGAACCGGATTTGCAGGAAGGATTAATTGCAATGAGAAAGATGCACCTTCGTGCCATTGCAGAGTCAGGACTTACTGCTGCAGATGAAATGCTTTACCCGGAAAACTGGCCTTATGTTGAAGATGTTCTTTCTTATGTTGCTGTGGGAGCACGCTCTGTTGAGAACCAACAGCACAGACTGACCATCAGCGGTATGGATATTCCTGCAGGTATGAAGAATCCAACCAGCGGAGACTTCTCTGTTATGCTGAATTCTGTTGTGGCTGCTCAAAGAAGTCATACCTTCCTCTACCGGAAATGGGAAGTAAAGACCTCAGGTAATCCCTTAGCTCACACTATATTAAGAGGTGCAGTGAATAAACATGGTCAATCCATACCGAATTATCATTATGAAGACCTGTATAGACTGCTGCATATGTATGAAGAAAGGGAATTACAGTATCCTGCAGCCATTATAGATTCAAATCATGCTAATTCAAATAAAACATATTGGGAGCAGCCGCGAATAATTAAAGAGGTTCTATACAGCAGAAAGATCAGTCCGGATATAGCCAAACTCGTTAAGGGCGTAATGATAGAAAGCTATATTGAAAGCGGAAGGCAGGAAGTATCAGGACATGTATATGGTAAATCAATAACGGATTCTTGCCTTGGCTGGGAAGAATCCGAAAGGTTGATATATTACATTGCCGACCATGTGTAAAATATCCTTAATTTCAGAATAATTAATATGTATAAATATTAGGGTTATATAATTAATGCTTGGGTCACATTAACATCCCTGAAATCTGCATTATAGACCTAAAATTTAAAACAACTCTAACTTCAGTGATGGGGTGGGTTTCTGATGAAGCCCACCTCAACTACTTGTACATAGAGCCGTATATTCTAAGCTTGGTACCGGTTTTTATGATATTATGCTCTGGGATGAGTATTTGCATATACCTCGCGACTGTTTTGATAATTATATGAAAGATAAAGCTGAGTTGTACTTATATCGGTATGTCCCAGAAATTTCTGAACCACACCTATATCAGCTCCGTTATCTATCATATGTGCAGCAAATGAATGACGAATCATATTGGGATTGATTCCTTCTATTCCTGCTTTTTTGGAATACTCCTTTAAAATTTTCCAAAATCCTTGTCTGCTGAGCTGTTCACCATGACTGTTTAAAAACAAATATTCATTATTCTTTTTATCAAATGCAGCATTACGTATCTTCAGATAGGCATTTAAAGCATCTTTCGAAGCATTTCCAAAGGGAATACTTCTTTCATTCTTATCGCCACAGGTAACATATTTACCTGACAGATTAACATCCGAAAGCTTTAAATTGACAAGTTCTGAAACCTTCATACCTGTAGCATACAAAAGCTCCAGCATAGCTTTATCACGAATTCCTTTACTTGTTTTTATGTTCGGTTGATTAAGTATTGCCAGTATCTTATCTTCCTCCAAAACTTGAGGTGACTTCTTCACTACCTTTGGCGGTTTAATTCGTTCTGAAGGATCTCCCTTAATACTTCCATTCTTAAGAAGATATAATAAAAATGCTTTCATAGAAGCAATATGTCTTGATACTGATGAAGGAGACATATTTTCCTTTTCCAAGGACAGAACATATGAATTGAGGCTTGTCTCTGTAATTTTTGCAGCATTTTCTATTCCCTGTTTGCGTAGAAAGGATTCCAGTTTACTTAAATCATTTCGGTAAGCTCTGATAGTGTTCATTGAAGACTGCTTGACTTCCAAAAGATACTTTGTAAAATCCTCAATCTGCTGTTTCATCCCAAACCTCCTATATAAACTATAAAAAAACAATAACATACAACGGAGGTTTTTACCTCCTATATAAACTATAAAAAACAATAACATACAACGGAGGTTTTTACCTCCTATATAAACTATAAAAAACAATAACATACAACGGAGGTTTTTACCTCCTGAATTAACTTAAAAAATTAATAGCTAAAATTATTAATCCCAAGATTTTTTTCAGTAAAAACGCACCAACGTATGCTTCCAAAAAGCTGCCGATTAATAATAGAACAGCCAGGAAAAAGCATAAAATCAAATATGATTTCAACTGTCTGTGTATTGTTCCCATATAATCTCTTGTATCATAATATATCGACTTACTTAGATTATATCCTCTGTGTATACATACGATTATTATAGGAAGATATATGATGCCATGGGGAAACTGATAAACAAGAATTAGCAAAATACCTTTAAAGCCATATTGGATCGCTACCACCGATATAAAAAAACCGGTTGTAAATCCAAAAGCTATTATTTTAAATATTATATATGGAATACCCAATATTGTAACTGACAGCAAACAGAATGCAGCAAATTCTCTGAAGTTTTTACCTAATATATATAAGAATAAGCTTTTATAATCTATATTCTCTCTTACTATGTCATTGAAAATAATATTATGGCTGTCCACCAGCTTGTCATAATAGAAGGAACGGAACATATTGGCTGAAATTATGCCAAGAATCAGTCCCACACCCATAAGAAGAATTGATTTCTGAATAATACTCATACGCTGCAGCTTTGCTTTTAGCATTTTCAAAGACTCATCCCGCCCTATTATTATTTGACAATATAGAAATTACCTAGGCTTGTATTGTCAATAGATAAATATGACAGGATTTTGAAAATAGAACAAAACCTTTTCTATTTTTCCTGTTCTGTTTTTGATTTATATGCAAGCAAACCGGCGATAGTTTTGGCATCGGTTATTTTCCCCGAATAAATCATTGATATTAATTCATCTAGGCAGTACCGTTTCACATCCATATATTCATCTTCATCAAGGTTCTGCTTTGAAGGAGTCAAATCATTCGAATAATATACCTTTATAAGCTCATTGCTGAATGCAACCGTAGTATGAACATCAATCAAATGCTTTACATTGTTAGGTATGTATCCTGTTTCCTCCTCGCATTCTCTAATTGCACATGCAAGGTTGTCCTCTCCGGGATTTTTCCCTCCGGCAGGAATCTCAAGTGTATATCTGTCTATTGCATTTCTGTATTGTCGAACCATGAGGATTTTACCGTCCTTGTCAACGGGTATCATGGCTGATGCACCTTTGTGCTCTATAAAATCGAAAACCACCTGTTTTTCATTATTTATTATAAGAGTGTCTCTGTAAAAATTAATTATTCTGCCGCCGACGGAAAGCTCTCTCTTAATTCTTTTGTAATGATTCATTTTTATTTTTGCCTCCAAATACTGCTTAAGTGATAATCAGTTTAGTGAAAGCTCTTTAGCCCTCTTGTAACAGGCATCGGTTGCCTTCATAACTGCATTGCGAAAACCGTTTTCTTCCAGTGCCTTTATACCTGCTATGGTTGTGCCGCCGGGCGAACACACCTGATCTTTAAGTACGCCGGGATGCTTTCCTGTCTCCAATACCATAGCTGCGGCACCCAAAACAGTCTGTGACACAAGCATATAAGCCTTTTCTCTGGGAACACCAAGACTGACCACACTGTCAGCCAATGCTTCAATAAATGTATATACATAGGCGGGTGAGCTTCCGCATGCACATGTAACCGCATTCATTTGACCTTCTGAAAAAATATCGTACTTTCCAAATGACCTAAAGAAGGAATCCAGTTGCTCCATTTCTTCATCGTTATATTCATCCGAAGAAAAACATATTCCGGTAAAACCTTTTAACAGAAGTGCTGGTGTATTAGGCATGGCTCTTACCACTCTTACCGATGATCCTAATATTGATTTGATGGACTGAATACCTATACCGGCTGCAATCGAAACAATAATATGATTCTGATTGACAGATGGCGTAATCTCTTCTAAAAGATAAGCCATTTGCTGTGGTTTAACTGCAAGAATTAAATATTTACATTTACCTGCAACTGATAAAGCATCAGGTTCAGCTGATATACCAAGCTCTTCTTTTATCTCCATGCATTTATCCTTCGACGAATCATAATAAATTACTTCATTCTTTCCGAATGCGGTAACAGAAGCCTTTAATATTGCCGAGCCCATATTACCTACACCGATAATCCCATACAAAGCCATAACGATACCTCTTTCTTTATCTGTTTCTTATGTATGAATATACATATAAAGCTTTAATTTTATTTGCTGTAATTAATCTATAATTACAGATATGCATAAGTGTAAGAAGCATAATAATTATTTGTTCACATCATTATGCATATTATAAATATAACATAAAAATTAAAAAATAGGTAGCATTTTAAAATAATTTTAAATACTACCTATACATTAATATTTTTATTCCAAAACATCCAAGAATTCTTCAATTCTGTCAAGACCTTTTTTGATCGATTCCATGGATATTGCATATGAAAGACGGATATGATCATCAAAGCCAAAATCATTGCATGGTATTACAGCCACCTTATAATCCTCTATAAGAATCTTGGCCAGATTGCCGACATTTTCGACCTTACGGTCTTTATATGTCTTATCAAAGGTTTTTCCAATATCCACGAACAGATAAAAGGCTCCTTTTGGTTTTAGTACAGATATATGTTTCATAGCCTCTATACGCTCTGTCATGTAATTTAACCTTTTTTCAAATTCAGTCTTCATGGCACATACAAAATCCTGTGTACCCACCAGTGCTTCGTAAGCAGCTTTCTGTGCAATTGAATTGGGATTTGAGGTTTGGTGACTCTGCACACTGCTCATAAGTTTGGCTATTTCTTTGGTTGAACCGGTATAGCCGATTCTCCAACCTGTCATGGAATAGCTTTTTGATACTCCACTGCAGGTAATTGTACGCTTATATATTTCCTCATTTAATGAAGCTATACTTATATGAGTTTCTCCTCCATAAATCAGGTGCTCATACATTTCATCAGATACAACATAAAAATCTTTTTCTACGGCAACCTTAGCTATGGCTTCAAGCTCTTCTTTGGAATAAACCATACCTGACGGATTATTGGGAGAATTCAATATCAGTGCCTTTGTTCTGTCTGTGCAGGCATCCTCAATCTGTTGTGCAGTTATTTTATAGTTCTGTGCTTTCTCAGCTCTTACATATACAGGTACACCATCTGCCAGTCTGACGATTTCCGGATAGCTTAACCAATAAGGCGACGGTATTATTACTTCATCACCCGGATTTAAAATAACCGAAAAGATATTGGTTAAGGAGTGTTTACCACCATTGCTTACGACTATTTGTTCGGGTTCATAATAAAGATTATTGAAGTTCTTAAATTTATTACATATCGCTTTACGAAGCTCAAGTGTTCCGGGTACAGGTGTGTATTTTGTAAATCCATTGTCAATTGATTTTTTTGCTGCTTCACATATATTATCAGGGGTATTAAAATCCGGTTCACCCGCTCCAAACCCCACAACATCAATTCCATTTGCTTTTAATTCATTAGCTTTTGCAGTAATAGATAATGTTGATGAAGGTTTAACTGCCATTGCCTTCTTTGATAATGTTAATGCCATATTGCACCTTCCTTATTCCTTCATATTTTATTCAAATTTACCCATCATATTTTTCCATCTAAGAATTTGAGTATCATTTTAATATATATTTTTTTGAAATGCAACAAAAATATCAAAAAATTATAAAAAAATATTATCCCATACCATCATATGTCCGCCCACGAAAGACTTGTTGTGCAATTTCCCTTAAAAAAAAAGAGTGTTGATAATATCAACACTCTTAGTTTCCTATTTCGCATAATCTGTAACTCTGGATTCTCTTATTACATTAATTTTAATCTGCCCCGGATACTCCAACTCGTCTTCTATCTTCTTTGATAAGTCACGAGCCAACAAAATCATGTCTGCATCGCTTATCTGATCCGGTACTACCATAACCCGAACTTCTCTACCTGCTTGAATAGCAAAAGACTTATCTACTCCCTTAAAGCCGTTGGTAATATCTTCTAATTGTTTTAGTCTGTTGGTATATGTTTCTAAGGTCTCACGTCTTGCTCCCGGTCTTGCTGCCGATATTGTATCAGCCGCTTGAACTATACATGCAATCAATGATTGGAATTCTTCATCCCCATGATGGGCTCCAACTGCGTTAATAATTATAGGTGATTCTTTGTATTTTCTACATAGCTCAATACCTATCTGAACATGGGTTCCTTCAACTTCATGATCAACAGATTTGCCGATATCATGCAATAAACCGGCACGCTTTGCAAGTCTGACATCAACTCCTATTTCGCCGGCTAACAGACCGGCCAATATTGATACTTCAATTGAATGCTTTAATGCATTCTGACCATAGCTTGTCCTAAATTTCATCTTACCTAAAAGCTTGACAAGTTCAGGATGAATCCCATGAACACCCACTTCAAGTGTGGCAGCCTCACCGGCTTCACGAATCATCGTGTCGACTTCTTTTTGAGCCTTTTCTACCATTTCCTCAATTCTGGCCGGATGAATTCTTCCATCAATAATCAGTTTCTCAAGTGCAATTCTGGCAACTTCTCTTCTGATTGGATCAAAGGCTGATAAAATAACAGCTTCCGGTGTATCATCAATAATCAAATCCACACCTGTCATTGTTTCAAGGGTACGAATATTACGTCCCTCTCTACCGATAATTCTTCCCTTCATTTCATCATTGGGAAGTTGAACAACAGATATTGTCGTCTCAGCCACATGGTCTGCAGAACAGCGTTGAATTGCTGTAACCACATATTCCTTGGCTTTTTTATCAGCTTCTTCTTTTGCTTTATTCTCTAAATCTTTAATGAGAACAGCAATTTCATGTTTGACATCTTCTTCAACAGTCTTTAAAAGATATTCCTTAGCTTGTTCGGAGGTAAGTCCGGAGATTTTCTCCAACTCCTGTAATTGTCTTGCATGGAACTCTTCAACTTCCTGTTTCATTTTATCGAGTTCCGCTTCCTTTACAGAAAGCTTTGCTTCCTTTCTTTCCAGTGCTTCGGTTTTTCGATCCAGGGTCTCTTCCTTAGTCAGAACCCGCTTCTCGTAGCGTTGTAATTCTGCTCTTCGTTCCTTTGTTTCCCGCTCGAATTCATTCTTAGACCTTAAGGATTCTTCCTTTGCTTCGAGCAATGCTTCTCTTTTCTTCGTTTCAGCTGTTTTTAAAGCTTCATCTATAATTTCTCTTGCTTTTTCTTCTGCTGTGCCAATCTTCGCTTCATAAACTTTTATTCGATAAGCAATTGCGATTTTCCAAGCAAGAGGAGCAACTATCACGAAGGTAATTATTATAGCAATTACAACTTCAAACGGCACAGGAGCACCTCCTTATTAAGTTTTCATTGTACAATTACAAATGATTCTAAATATATGAATATTATTTAAGCAAGTTGAACTGATCAATTTATTACACTTGCTTAATTAGTAATAATATATATCTGAAACTCATTTGTGATTAATAATACAACATTTAAATTTTATACTGTAATTGATAATATGTCAAGTGGACTGCTATTTTTTTTTGGCCATATAAACAAATACAGGTGTATAAATTTTAAATTGTCTGTTAATTTATACACCTGTAAGTCATGTTTTTATTGATCTATCCTATATTTTACACAAGGGTACCAATATAATAAAATCCCTTACTTTCATTCAGATAAACCTGTACAATACTGCCTATTATGCTCGGATCTCCCGGAAAATGAACAAGCATGTTATTGCCAAGTCTTCCTGTGAGTAAATTTTCATCATGTGAATTTACTTCTTCCACTAACACATCCTGAACAGTATGCTCATATCTTTTAGCAGCCTTTGCTGATAATTCCTGAATTACACCAAGCAGTCTGTCAAAACGCTCTTTGGCCACACTTTCCTCAATCTGATTCTCCATTGTGGCAGCCGGAGTTCCGGTACGCTTGGAATATAAGAAGGTGAATGCATTATCAAAACCTACTTTTTGTACAACATCCAGCGTTTCCATAAAGTCATCTTCTGTTTCTCCCGGAAAACCAACGATTATATCAGTTGTAAGAGAAATATCCGGTACGGCTTTTCTTATTCTTGATACCAAATCCAAGTAATCCTCTTTTGAATATTTTCTGTTCATTATTTTTAAAAGTCTTGTGCTTCCGGACTGCAAGGGAAGGTGAAGGTGATTACATATTTTTTGTGAAGACCCCATCACATCTATCAGCTCCTGTGACAGATCCTTAGGATGGGAGGTCATAAAACGTATCCTCTCAATACCGTCGATTTTTTCAACCTCCTGCAGCAGCTTTGCAAAGCTAATCTTGGGATTTAAGTCCTTGCCATAGGAGTTTACATTCTGACCAAGAAGCATTACTTCTTTGGCACCGTCATCGGCCAATGACTTTATTTCATCGATAATATCTTGTATATTACGGCTTCTTTCTCTTCCCCGTACATAGGGAACAATACAATAGCTGCAGAAATTATTACAGCCAAATATAATGTTCACCCCTGCTTTAAAGGGAAATTTTCTGTCATTTGGCAGATCTTCAACAATCAAATCAGTATCCTTCCAGATATCTATAACCATATTGTTGATGTGCTTACCGCCTTTCTCCCCGTTATCCAGACGGGTTTTTATCAGCTCGGCAAGCTTGAAAATATTATGGGTTCCAAATATGATATCTACAAACGGATAGCTCTTTTTAATCCTTTCTACAGCTGTAGACTCCTGCATCATGCAGCCGCATAGTGCAATCAGCATACCCGGACGCTTCTTTTTTAATTTACCTGCATAGCCCAGACGACCATAAACCCGGTTATTGGCGTTTTCTCTGACCGTACATGTATTATAAAGCAGGAAATCAGCATCCTCTGTATCTGTTTCAACAAAACCTATTTGCTTTAATATACCGGATATTTTTTCGGAATCTCTGCTGTTCATTTGGCAGCCGAAGGTTTCTATATGATATGTTTTTCTTATGCCTGTTTTTTTAAATTCAGTATCAAATCTTTCCTTCAGCTCATTTATGATATCCAGCTGTTTTTTAGCTTCAAGCTCATTAGTATTCTCTGTCCTTTTCAAAATTACCTCCAGATTTCTATGATAATTTATTTATGTTACTATATGTTGGCCACTTACAATGACAATCCTCCAAGCTCAAACAGCACCAGCTTTATCTCCTCGTATGTTTTGGCTCTGTATTTATAATCTAACGGAAAATCCGCATCTTCGTCAACAGTTTCTATTGTTAAAGCCGGTTTGTTAAAATGCTCGGAAAAATAATGAACCGTATTTCCTCCGGAATCACCATCGTCAATTTCATTATTATAATCATTTAATTCATAACCTGTAATATTCTTAAGATGTTTGGCAATATATAATTGTTTCCTGTTGTATCCTTCAGACATGCTGCTTCGATAATAATAAATCGATTTTCCGCGGGAGTGAAAATCCAAAAAACATCTGATACGATAATGATGAAAAACCTGTATTAATGCCTTAGTCTCATTTTCACTTGCTGCATAGTCACCTTGTTTTTTAGGCTTCCACAGACGAGATGGAAAATTGCGGTTGATATCTATTCCACGGCTGTTATATTTCCACTCTGCATAATTCGGATTCATTTTTTTAATTTTATTTTGAAGTGTCGAATTATTAACGGCATAATGACCATATAATGATATCATATAACCGTCAGGATTTAAAAGTGGAATCATTAGGATTGTATATGTTTGAAGAAGCTCATATACACATCTTTTAAATATCATGGGTTCATATTGCTTCTTTATATTTACAGTGATATCTGTTATCCTTTGATTGCCGATTTTCTTGTGTTTTATGTAGTCTTCATATTGATATGCATAATATTCTGCAATTTTCAGCAGGACTATCGGATTTATTGTCTCACGCCCGTGTACTCCTCCGCAAAAAAGTATATATCTTTTTCCCATACCGAGCCTTAGCATAGCAATGTCACGATTGTCATGAGATTTGCCAATCGTGACATATTTTATTGAATTATATTTTTTTGACAAAGCCTCTACATCAGAGATGAAATCCTCATATGTATAATTCTCCCGGTCAAAATCAATAACCATATTCCGACTCCTAAATTCCCTTCTTATACAACCTATGTAGAGACATATTAAGTTATGCTAAAAGCAGCATTGGATAATAAACCAACAGTTATTATATGATTTTATTCATCCAGATTATTAAATATCTGGGCCAATGGTGAATCCTTAGATAATATTAATGTCTTATCAGAACCTGAGAGCGATTCTCTGGCTGCATCCAATGCTCTTATAAATGAATAAAATTCACTTCTTGAAGTATCCGAGTACGCATTTGATAATATCCTCATGTATTCGGCTTCACCTTCAGCGATAATCTTTGCTGCATCTGTTTGGGCATTTGATATGCTAATTTCAATTTCCTTATCGGTGGTATTTCTGATCATCTGTGCTTCAGATTCACCTTCAGCGGAATAAGCACCTGCCATCTGGGCACGTTCTGAAATCATACGTTCAAATACTGCGATTTTGTTATCACTGGGCAAATCAAGGTGCTTATTTTCTACTGTAATAAGATGAATACCGTATTGCTCCATGGTATCACCGATATCCTCCATAAATGCCATATTCAGTTTGCCGTCTCTTCCGCTGATAACCTCATTTTGAGTGTTACTGCTTATAACATTCTTCATGGCATTGTAAACGGTGGTGTTTATTCTGCTTTCAGCAAGTGTTATGGAAGAATTCAAGGTCTGTGCGAATTTGATCGGGTCGGATATTCTCCATAATACATAGCTGTCAGCAACCATTGTTTTCTTATCCACTGTTATAACATCGGACTGAGGCATATCATAAAATTGTATTTCTTTTGGAAGCTTATCAACCGTCTCTACAAATGGAGTCTTAAAAGATAACCCTGCCGTATCAACTACCCTTTCAATCTTATCGAAGCGTTTAATGATTGTGTATTCATTTTCTCTTGTAACAACTAACGTGGTTGATAGTATTACTACAGCTGCGACCAATATAATTAATAATAATACTCCTGTAATGCTTTTTGTCCTCTTAGCCATCAGTTACTGCCTCCTTCCACTAAAGGTTCCAGCGGCAGGAACTTATTAACCTCTGATTCTCCGCTGTCTATAATAACTTTAACTCCCGGAAGAATATCCTCCATTGCCTCATAATACATTCTTTTCTTAGTGATTAAAGGATATTTTATATATTCTTCATACATCTCATTAAATCTTGCAACCTCAGCATGTGCTTCATTTATTCTCTTTGTTTTAGTAGATTCTGCCTGCTGAAGTATTTTATCAACTTCTGCCAATGCCTGCGGAAGCTTTTCATTTCTGTATTTTTTAGCATTATTTATTGCTGTGTCCTTGCCTTGCTTGGCGGTTTCAACAGATTTAAAGGCTTCCATTACTTCCTCTGTAGGAGGTTCAGAATCCTGAATTGTAATATTTACAAGCATAAGTCCGATATCATGATTCATCAGATCCTCCAATATTTTTTCCTTAATTTTTGATTGGATTTCATATTTTCCTGATGTAATCACGCTGTCAACATCATAACTTCCAACAGTGCTCCTGATATTGCTTTGTGCAATATTCTTCAATATAATTACTGGATCGGAGGATGCATAAAGATATTTTATAGGATCGGAGACCTTGTATTCTACGAAGAAGTCCACATTAACAAAATTAAAATCTTTTGTAATCATGACTGCTTCAGATTCAATTGTCCTGTTAGTTGCTTCCTCATATCCTATCGGAAAGCCTTTTATTGTAGTATCTACCCTATGTATCTTCTGAATAACAGGTATTTTCAGATGAAGTCCTGCTTCTGTAACAGCCTTTGCTTTTCCAAAGGTTGTTATAACAACCTGCTCCTGTTCCTTAATCGTATAAAATGAACCAAAGCCTATAATAGCCAGAACGACTAAAACAATAATAAACAGAGCAAATTTTCTGAATTTTTTAAAAAAGTCTTTCACCTCATTTCCTGATGGAAAATCATATACAACTCTTCCTGACATTAGCCTACCTTCTTTCTATATCATTTTTGTTATTTAACGTATCAGTTATTTAAAGCTACTGCTTTGATTGACCGTTAATATGTTAATATTCAGATTACTGCTGTATCTGTTGACTTATTAATTAATCAAAGCTACTGCCTTATCTGACCGCTTCCGAATATTATATATTTTGTTGTTGTCAGTGCTTTTAAACCCATAGGACCTCTGGCATGCAGCTTCTGTGTGCTTATCCCGATTTCAGCACCAAAACCGAATTCATTTCCATCCGTAAATCTGGTGGATGCATTTACATATACCGCAGCAGCATCAATCTCGTTGTGGAATTTCATTGCGTTGCTGTAATCATTGGTTATAATGGCGTCTGAATGCTTGGTATTATAATGGTTGATATGCTTAATTGCCTCATCAATATCTGCCACAACCTTTAAGGATATGATTCTATCCAAATACTCGGTGTAATAATCCTCTTCCGTTGCAGGTACACATCCGGGACTGATGGCACACCCCTTCTCATCCGCTCTTATCTCAATTCCTTTAGAATGCAGCCTTTCATATAGAAGCGGTATGAACTTTCTGCTTATCTTTTCATGTATAACCAGAGATTCGCATGTATTACATACTCCCAGTCTCTGCGTCTTGGCATTGTCGATTATATTAAGAGCCATGTTAAAATCGGCATGTTCATCCACATATATATGGCAATTTCCTGTTCCGGTCTCAATAACAGGGACGCTGCTGTTTTCCTTAACCAAGCGAATAAGCCCGGCTCCGCCTCTTGGTATCAGTACATCTATGTATTTATCAAGCCTCATCATCTGATTTACTACATCTCTTGCCGTATCCTCAATCAATATCACGGCATCTTCAGATATTCCGGTTTCCTTAAGGCCCTGGTGCAATGCTTCTACTATTGCAATATTTGATCTGATTGCATCACTGCCGCCACGAAGTATAACTGCATTTCCTGTTTTAAAGCATAAACCAAAGGCATCAGCGGTTACATTAGGACGTGATTCATAAATCATACCAATCACACCCAAGGGTACTCTTTTTTCGCCGACAACTAATCCGTTCGGTCGGACCTGCATAGAAATAACCTCACCTACCGGGTCAGGAAGTGCAGCAACCTCCAGCAAGCCATCAGCCATTGATTTAATTCTTTCGGGAGATAACATAAGCCTGTCGATTAAGGATTCCTTAACCTTGTTCTCCCGTGAGCGTTTTACATCCTCTTTATTTGCTTCCAATATTTTGTCCTGCCATTTAATTAATGACTCGGCACATGATTTTAGTACATCATTTTTCTCATTCTGAAGCATCAGTGCAAGCTTCACCGAAGCTTCTCTTGCCCGTTTACCGATACTTTCCAAATACTCCATATTAGCCTCCTTTCCTGTCCCCTGCAAAATATATTCTCATTTCTTACATATAATCAATTCATCGTTAGTGATGATATAATCCGCCGGAATATCATATATATCAACTGTTATCCTATCAGTTATCTGAAAATCATATGCCAAAGCAATCTTAACCCATTCATCCTGAGGATATTTTCCAAGATAGCGGTCATAATATCCTGCACCGTATCCAATCCTGTTACCCACCTTGTCGAATGCAAGACCGGGAAGCAGCATAACCTTCTTAAAACCCGGCAGCGGTTTCGTATATTTAAGATGTATTCTGTCATCAGGCTCCAATATACCAAAATCGCTTCTTACCAAGCCCTCAAAACCGTTAATCCTATAAAAACTCATATTCTTATTCTCAACTCTGGGAACATACACATGCTTATTCATACTAAGAGCTTTTCTGATAATCTCATGCGTATCAACTTCATTTCCAAAAGATATATAGGTAAACAGCATATCACAATTTAAAAACTCCTGTAACCCATATAATCTTTTACGAACCTTCATGCTATACTCATGCACAAGATCCTCCGTCAGTTGATCTCTTTTCTCTTTATATTTTCTACGAATTCTGCTCTTCATCTGCATCACCTTTGTTAATGGTGACAGGCACCATTAAGAATATATTGCATAAATGTTAATAAAATATTACATAATCGGCAGTATGTGTAATACATTTGTAATGGTGTCAGGCACCATTACAATCGTCGGGATCAACAAATTTTATACGCTCCAATGTTCCCCTGAGATTATTGCGAATTGCTTGGATATATTCTTTTCGAAGATGCTCCTGTTCGGCTTTTTCCTCGGGGGTTAATCCTACGGTTTGTGATTTCCTGTATAGCTCATTAATTCTATCAATATTCAGACTCATATAAATCTCCTATTAGCTAAACTGCTTTGTTTTTGTTCTTATGTAATCCATAATATTGAAATCCTTTGCTTTATGGGCAATGAACAGAGTTCCTATATCTTTTCCATCAATAAGACGATTAATATTACGTACATCATCTCCGTTGACTATAGCCATGTCAGCACCTGAAGCGTTGGCGATTTTTGCGGCAGAAAGCTTTGTAGCCATACCACCGGTACCGAGGCTGCAGCCTGTTGATGATTTAGCCATCTTAAGAAGCTCATCATTTATTTCATCTACATAGGATATTAGCTTTGCATCTTTGTTCCTATGAGGATCATCGGTATAAAAGCCATCTATATCAGATAATAATATGAGCAAATCTCCTCCCACTAAAGCCGTAACAATTGCGGAAAGTGTGTCATTATCTCCAAAATCACCGATATCTATCTCATCTGTAGATACTGTATCATTTTCATTTACAATTGGGATTACTCCCAGTTTGAATAATTCATTGAATGTGTTTTGTGCATTTTTTCTGCTGATATCATTTAGCATGGTGTCTTTTGTCATGAGGATTTGAGCTGCCATCTGGTTATATTCAGAGAATAATTTCTGATATACCATCATAAGTCTTGCCTGGCCGACCGCTGCACAAGCTTGTTTTATAGATATTTCGGTTGGTTTTTCAACAAATCCCAATGCATTTCTTCCTACTGCAATGGCTCCGGATGATACCAGTATAACATCTCTTCCATGATTTCGAAGATTAGTCAGAATTCTTACCAGTCTTTCCATCTTATCAAGGTTAAGCAGACCTGTTTCGTGATGTGTTAAAGATGCAGACCCGATTTTTATTACTATCCTTTTCTTATTTTTTAAAGTTTTTCTTTTCACTTATACTCCTCCAAATGTAATTATATTTTTTGTCTTTTGTTATTTCTGTTAATTCTTCAGTACTTCGGTACCTGCATGACTGCCTGCAATATACCCTGTACTCCATGCCCACTGCAGATTGTATCCTCCGCATGTACCGTCCACATCTAAAAGCTCTCCAATAAAGTATAAACCTTTCTTTATTCTCGATTCTAATGTATTCGGATCAATATCTTCGGTTGAGACTCCACCTGACGTAGCTTGGGCAAAATCAAATGTATTTGTATCCTTTATTCTGACAACTAATCCTTTTATTAATCTCGCAAGCTTAATTACATCTGATTTGTTCAGCATATGACACGGTATATCAGGATTAAACCCTGCCTCTTTTATGATAATATAATTAAGCTTCTGATTAAAGATTCCTACCATCATCTGTTCCAAGGTCTTATCAGGATTGCTGATACATCTGTTAATAAACATCTCCGTAAGCTCTTTTCGGGAGTAATGAGCAAATAAATCCAAGCTTATAAATACTGAACTTCCTTCATCAAGAGCTCTTGAGGCAAAGCGGCTCATCTGCATAATGGGTATGCCTGATATACCATAATCGGTAAATATTATCTCGCCTTCTTCTTCTGCCCGATTCTCGTTATCAATGTATAATGATGCTTTAGCCCATGTACGGACTCCGGATACGACCTTGCAAAACTTGTCGTGAGATTTTAAAGATACCAGAGCCGGTAATGGCTTTATTATTCTATGACCATATGCCTTAGCAAGTAAATAACCGCTTCCGTCAGAACCCAGCTTTGGACTTGCACAGCCGCCGGTCGCCAGAATTAATTTCTTGCCATAGTAAACCGAATTTGTTTTATCAGGCTTCATTGTATTAACCGTATAGTCCGGTTCTGATATTTTAGTAACTCTTTCTTTATATATAATATCTACTTTTAATCTTTCACATTCCATCAGCAAAACCCGGACTATGCTTGCTGCCTGTTCAGAGTTGGGATATATATAACCGTCCCTGTTCTTTGGTACGATACCCAGCCTTTCAAAAAACTGTATTGTTCTTTTATTATCAAAATTAGACAGCACCTTCATAGCAAATGCACTGTCATCTGATCGGTAGCAATCCGGCGTCTGATGCATATTGGTGAAATTACATTTGCCATTACCGGTTGCCAGTATTTTTTTCCCTGCTTTTTCTTTTTGTTCTATAATAAGCACCGAATTACCTTTTTCAGCAGCAGCTATTGCAGCAACCAATCCGGATGCACCTGCACCAACGACTATAATATCATAATCCATCTTACTGCCCTCACAAGCAATATGCGTAAAATTCCCTCATATGCTTCTATTGTGTGAATTCAATATTCCTCAAACTTAACATTTGTTCCATTATATTTTATCACATATATTAATTCAAGACTTTCTTACAATATTTAATATAATGCTTTTCAAATTTTAATGAAAACTTAAGACGTAAAAAAAGAAGTTATAAAATTGTGGAGCAAGGGTATTGCCATAATGCACCCTTAGAAGAACATGTACCCAAGTTTGTATTATCCTAAGCGGACATTTTATGTCCGATTAGGATTTACAAACGGGTACATGTTCTTGTACGGGTGTGTGAGGCAATATCTATGCTCCGTAATTTTATAACTTCTTCAGGTTTTAACTTGTATAGCTTTCTAGCAGTGCATACAATTCATCTATATTATTAATGTATATCCCATTGCTTAAAGCCACTCTGTCCTCTTCCGGAAGGTATTTTGCCTCTATATGCGTATATTCATAAACCGATTTTAAATCGCTGTTGTATACGACAACAAAGCCGTCTCTCACTACAACATAAAATCTATAAGGCACCATGTCCGCATCGTAGCTTTTTCTGAATTTAACTGCTTTATCCGAAAAAGATATAAGCTCATACGAAAGCAAGCCTTTATTATATTCCGACAATGTCAAATCCCTCATATATTCATCCAGATATTTCTCAACTTCTTCTCTTGTAAGTCCCACAATATCTGCAGGCGGATTTTGTTCTACCTGCGTTAGTACACCTTCCTTGCGGTCATAA
Organism: Clostridiales bacterium; assembly: GCA_012837605.1. Lineage (GTDB taxonomy): Bacteria > Bacillota > Clostridia > Lachnospirales > Lachnospiraceae > Mobilitalea. The sequence continues at coordinate 39,117 of DUQV01000037.1, forward strand.
ATTTCGAGTATATAATTCGTGGAAGGCAGTATAACAGGTTCCGGTAAAGCCCCGGCAGATACAGTATCTTCACTGTCAGCGTTATCGTTGTCCGTATTCGTATCAGCGATTTCAACGGGTGCAGGAGTATCTTCATAAAAAGCGGCAAATCTTTCTGACTGTTCTACTGCCCTTTTATTAAATTGTCTTAATGCATGCTGATAGCTTAAAAAATAACAGCAGCTAAAAAGAACTGACAAGGTCAAAAAGCTTAGCAAAAAAATATATGCCTTTTTGAGTTTCATAACAACCTCCATCTACCGTTTTGGCGGTAAACAATCAGTGCGTAAAAACACATTCTTTGGCATATATTTTCTCCATATTTAATTTATTTATACAATTAATACCTTATCAAAAAATTACCGTAATCTGTTGTGACATAAAACATGTAATACCATGTAATATAAACATATAATATAAAATGTAATATATACTATATTGATTTTCGTGGACTTATCTGCTTATAAGCAAACTATTTTTTCAGTATATGAGCCCAATATAAGAATCTGATTATAGATTCGCCCTTAGGCAGATCCTCAAGCTCATCCTCCGTAGCACCTTTCATTAAGACAAGCAGAGTGAAATAAATGATTATTGCAGCTATCAGAGAAACTATCGTGGCAAATGTATTGCTTCCTGTCCATCTGTGAAGTCCCTTATGTATAAAGTATGTTGCAACTCCCATAATTACCGAACTGACAGTCGGAATTACGAAGGTTTTCAATATTTCCTGTTTATAGTCTAAGTATTTCTCAATAGATATCCAGTTAAGAATTGATATAACCAAGGCAAAGGTCACATTTCCTATAACCAGCGAATAACCGCTCAGGGATGTGAATTTTAATAAAAAGAATACCAAAACCACATGAAACCCTAATGATATGGCTGCATTTATAACTGGGGTTCTCAGCTTGTTTATTCCCTGAAGTATAGCTGTAGTAACCGTTGATAAAGAGTAAAACACAATGGCTATTGATCCCAGCATAAGATAATTGGCATCCAACTGACTTGAACCCGGAAAAAGCATATTAAGTATCGGATAAGCCAATACTCCCATTCCCACTGCTGAAGGAATCGCTATTATCATATTAAACTTTATGGCTACATGTGCTTTATATCTTATAACCCCGTCCATTCCTCTTGCCTTTGCCGCCGTAATACTGGTTACTATGGCTGCCCCTATGGCTGAAGCAATAGCTACCGGTACATTAGAAAGATTACGATATTTATTGCCGTAGATTCCTAACAAAACCCTGACATTTTCAGTAGAATACAGGCTTCCGGGAACAGTATTCTTAAAGACAGTATTGTCAAAAAAGGTTACTTCCTTAGTAGCCATTATGTTTCCAAACATTGCATTATCAATAACACCACTTATATGATAAACCGTTTGACTAAGAATTATCGGGGAAATAGTTGCTATGAGCATCTTAAATATATCCTTATAGGATTCAAGATATGTAGTTCGGTCATTTCTGATCTGACGCCGCAATACCGGCTTATAAACAACATAAACAAATAATAAGAATAGTAACCCCGCTACCGCACCAATTAATGTTCCAAATGTTCCTCCTGCGGCTCCATATGCAGCCACATTTGCCGAGGCACTGTAATTCATTATCAAAAAATATGCTGCCACTATACTGACAACAGCATTAATAATCTGCTCAATAACCTGAGAAATCGCAGTAGGAATCATGGTATTCTTACCTTGATAAAAGCCTCGAAAAACACCCATAATCGAAAACACAAATAAAGTCGGTGCCAATACCTTAATAGGAAGCACTACATTCGGATCATTGTTTAAAACAGTTGCAAAAAAATCTGCACCAAAAAGCAATATCAGAAATGAAACCATTCCGACAACAAAAGCAAATAACATTGCACATACAAATATTCTATAAGTATTTCTATGTTCCTTTATGATGCTTTTGGACGCAACAAGCTTGGATACTGCAAGCGGTAAGCTGTATGAAGATAAAATCAGTGCAATACTGTATAATTCATATGCAATAGTATATAACCCCATTCCCTCGTCACCTATTATACGGGTCATGGGTATTCGATATATAAGACCGATAATACGTACAATCAGCGAAGCAACAGCCAATATGCTGCCTTGAAGCAAGAATTGATTCTCTGTTCTGTGTGTAGCCATATTCCTCTCCTTTATCCCGTTCTTATTCAATAACAACATCCTTGGTTTTATTGTCAGGAAAAATTGCAATATATGTTTTTCCTGGGTTTATTGTAAGTTCTACACCTGTAGAATCATAATATCTCATCCATTTTTTCTTTTCATTCCTTTTCCATGTGATATCAACCTTCTTGCCATTGGTTATATAATAACCTTTTCCTTCGGCATCCTCTATGTCCATGGTTTGATATCCGTTCTTATCAATATTCCATTCCTTAACAAACTGGACAATAATATTTTTAAATGCAAGCTGCTCTCCGGTATTCGCATCCTTATGAGCCTCCCCGAATTGAAAACGCAAGTATTGCTTGTCCTCAGGATCATAAATAAAATATGGTTTGTTATCAGGATATTTTATTGATATCTTATTGCATACAATTCCATCAGGAAGATCCGTATCTTCCTCATAGAATGAATAATGAGGTTCAAAATCCTCTCCATGTTCAGTCTTGTATCCCTTTATCTTTATTCCCTCACGAATTCTGTCAGGGCTTGTAAAAGCATTGTGAGGAGCCTTCATCGTATTATCACGATAAAACACAGTATGTCCTATTCCGGTTTCACCGTCAAGATTATCCAATTTCAGCTGTTTCAGTTTGGAAACAGCATATTTTGTTTTACCGTAATGAATATAAATTGCATCATATTCGTCTGCAAAGCTGGCATAATAATGTCTCGAACTTCTGATAGAACCTATTCTGTCTGCTGTAAAATTCTCTCCTATAGCAAGGAATCGGGTGATTCCTCCTTCAACAAGTGCCTCATATACGATATCAGCCTGCCCTATTCCCCACTGGTTTCTCACAGTTTTAAAATTATTGAATTGAACAGCATAAGGTCGTTTTTTCCCTATCTCTTCAGAAACCCATAATCCGGTAAGAGTACTTCTCATTTCTCCTTCATGCATCTTCTCAATGTCCTTCGGTTCAGGAGCTTTTGTCGGCTCAGGTGTTATACTTCGTGTCGGAGAGGGTATCTTAGTAACCTCATGATTTTTGTCGTCATTATCTATAGGACCTTTATTCTTTTTACAACCTGTCGCAGCAGCGACTAACATAGTTATAAGAAGAATTAAGCTTAATGTTCTTTTCATGCTAAAAATTACCTTTCAAAATGTTACCTTAGTATTTCTAAACGTGCTAATACTTCTTCCTGTTTTGTCTCCATAATCATCCTGTCAATATCGGATATATGATCATATCCCATAAGATGAAACATACTGTGAGCCGTCAAAAATGCAATTTCTCTCGTTATTGAATGATTATATTCTTCTGCCTGAATAATAGCTCTGTCAACTGATATAACAATATCTCCAAGCATGAGCTCATC
>DUQV01000038.1 GCA_012837605.1 Clostridiales bacterium
CTTTCTATTCGGGCACCATAACGTTTGATTGGTGCTGCAGGCATATAAAATGCCTTCCCCACAATAGGAAAGGACAATAAAGTAAATGTCTTTATTGTACCTTTATCCATGACTCGTGGAATTATTGGTACAGATTTTAAGCAGGTATTCTGACTCATGGATCATAGCCAATACTCCGCCCTTCCCAGACATCTTATGATACGGATAATGTATCCGGTATATATCAAATCTATCCAGTGGTATATTGTATTGGAGCAGGCTCCCCATTTACAGCGGCGAGACCGTACAGGATTTACACCTGTTTCCCTTTTAAATTCAAAAACCCGGCAAAGCAGTTTTGGAATACTTAAAATCCTTGATTCTAATATCCATGTCATTAGCCTTTATAAGAAGCATCCGGCAAAGGATATTACAATATGTTGATGCCATTTGTATGTATAAAACCATATGTTGTTAGTAAAGTATACATTAGGCTTATATGCTTGTCAAATAACATTTTAATATTATATAAATCTATCTATGGTCAGTTTTATACTAAAAAGCTGCAGAAAAAATAATATTGCAAGAAATAAACTGTAAAATTGAAGAAAAAACAAGAAAGAAATATTTGATATATCAGGTTTATATGATATAATCTTGATTAGCTGAAAAGAAATTATATTAAGGAGACACGTAATGAAGATAACACAAAGACCCTTTGGAAAGACAAAGAATGGAGAAGATACCACACTATATACCATAACTAATAATAATGGTATGAAGATATCAGTTACAGATTTCGGGGCTAATATTGTAAGTATTATTGTACCTGACAGAGAAGGAGATTTTGCAGATGTTGTTTTAGGCTATGAGAATATCCAAGGCTATGAGAATAACAGGGTAGGGTTTGGTTCATTAATCGGAAGATATGCCAATCGTATAGCAGGAGCTTCGTTTGTGTTAAATGGAAAGGTGTATAAGTTGCAGAAAAATGAAGGAGAGAACACTCTGCACAGCGGTGAACCGGGATATCATAAGGTGATGTATGAAACCGACATTTTCGAAGAAGAAGATATGATAAGTGTTGAGTTTTCGAGATTAAGTCCTGATAATGAGCAGGGATTTCCGGGAAATTTGGATATAACAGTTACATATAGTCTTACAGAGGATAATGAATTAATAATAGAATATCATGCTGTTTCTGACAAGGACACGATGGTAAATATGACTAATCATTCATATTTTAATCTTTCCGGTCATAACAGCGGCAATATACTGGATCATAAGGTATGGATAAAATCAAATAAATTTACACCAACCAATGATAAACTGATACCTACCGGAGAATTATGGGATGTAGAAGGTACACCGATGGATTTTAGAACATTAAAAAGAATCGGGGATAATATAGATGACGATTATAAACCTCTTATTCAGGCAGGAGGATATGATCATAACTATGTTCTTGATAATAATCGGGATGAGATCTCGAAGGTGGCTGAACTCGTGGACGAAGTCAGCGGCAGAGTTATGGAAGTGTTTACTGATAAACCGGGACTTCAATTTTACACCAGCAATATGCTGACTTCTGTTGAGAACGGTAAGGATGGGGCGGTTTATGGTATAAGAGCCGGAGTGTGTTTTGAGACACAGCATTTTCCCAATGCTTGTAATACCAAGAATTTTCCAAGCAGTGTCCTAAAAGCAGGACAGGATTATGAATATGTAACAATCTATAAATTCTCAACCAGATAATTATTCCGCTTTAATTTATGAAGCGGTTAAAGCCTTGATAATTCTTCCTATAAAAGAGGAGAAGCCCGGTAGGGGGGAGGGTATTATCCGGGCTTATTTTATGAAAAAAATTGTCTTACTGGCTATTTTTAACGATTTATGAGTATATTATAGGCTTTAATTATGATTTTTGTGTGGATAGATTATGAACAAATTGTTAAAATTTTAATGGATTTTCAGGTTCGGCATATGAGGGACCATTATTTAATAAAAGTGGCTTTTTTGATGTTTATTACATATTATATAGTGAAAAAGATGTAGGATATTGTTGTCGATACTGATATAATTCAATTATTAGGAAGTGGTTACATCAATTACAGAGTTTTAATTTGTGTCCAATGTGAATAATAGTAGTAACAAACATTTGATTTATTTGTGTTGCCGCACAAATTCACGGTTCTTTATAAGAATGGAGGATTTATATGGCAAATGTTTTTAGAAAACTAATCAGAAAGGAGCTGGGTGAAATAAACTATCACCGCTATTCCTCCTTTCTTAGGAAAAATATAGATAACCAGGGCAGTGATAATCAGACAATATTTAATGATATGTATGAGAAGCTGCGTGGGCGTGATCTGAAGGCTATATCAAAGATGCATAATAGACTCAATGATACCATGCTGCTGGCTTTTCGTATTAGTAGGAATTTTTTGTTCGCATTTTTGTTTTATGTATTGGCATCTTTATATTTAATATTTCATAGGATGGGTCCTGAGCTCACCGCAATATCATTAATACTTGTAAATATATGCTTTGTATATAAGATTTACGAATTTTTATCGAACAAATTTTGTTATATAGACGCTCAGATTGTTTTGGTTTATAAGGCGGTCTTAGACCGAATTATTCTTAATGAACAAAAGAGTATGAGAGAAAAATAGTTATTAGAGATTTATGACGTCGGATAAACCGGCGTCTTTTTTTATGCATTTTAATAATTTCCAGGCATACTTTTATGAACAGTGGAATATATCTATTAAGGTGGTATATAATCACCAACTATATCAGTGGCGGGTATCTCACAAAATGGAACAGAGGAACAAGCGCTTAGCAGAAATAAATTATAAAGAATTGTTATATGAATTATATCATAGGCTATGGATTATTGTTGTTTCAGGAATCGCAGCGGCCGGTATAGTATTAGCAATTAGCTGTTTTCTTATTACGCCGGTTTACATATCAACAACCAGCGTATATATTATCAACCGTCAAAATGACGAAAAGATGACGCTTGCTGATTTGCAGACAGGTACGCACCTTACGAAAGACTATATGTTTATTGTAAAAAGCAGACCGGTAACTCAGAAGGTAATTGAAACCCTTAATCTCAATATGACCAATAAACAGTTGGCAGATCTGATAACTGTCAGCACGCCTTTGGATACGCGAATATTAGAAATCTCAGTAAAGCATACTGATCCGCAAACTGCAAAATTTATTGCAGATGCTCTGGCAGAGATATCCGGTGAAAAGATGGTCAGTGTAATGAAGATGGACAGTGTAAATATTGTTGAAGAGGGCAGCTTACCCACGAAGCCATCTGTTCCCAATGTGATTTTAAACACAGTACTTGCGGGATTATTTGGATTGATTACTGCAGGTATTGCGGTTGTTTTAGCCTATTATTTAAATGACTGCATTCGTACCGCTGATGATATTGAACGATATCTGAATATCTCAACATTGGGAATTATTCCAATAGATGAACACAAGGAAAAGAGAAGGGTAAGGAAAGAGCGGAAGAAGAGTCTTGATGAGGCAGCTGTTACAGATATTGAAGGAAAAGGATTCAAATATTTATGAAAAAGATACTTATTATGGTTAATCATGATGTAGCTATATATAATTCCAGAAAAGAGCTTGTAGAACAATTACTGGATGAAGGGTTTGAAGTAATCATATCTTCACCATATGGAGAAAGAATTGATGATTTAATAGCCATGGGATGCGGATATTCGGAAATATCAATGAACAGACATGGTACAAATATAATTGAAGAAATGGTTTTATTATTTCAGTATTTTAAGCTTATCAGCAATATCAAACCAAATGCTGTCTTAACCTTCACCATAAAGCCTAATATTTACGGAGGAATAGTATGCAGATTCAAAAAAATACCATATATTGCCAATATTACAGGTCTTGGTACAGCTGTTGATAATAACGGTTTAATGCAGAAACTAACCGTGAAGCTATATAAAATAGCATTCAAAAGAATAAATTGTGTATTTTTTCAAAACAATGAAAACCTAATGTTTTTTAACAATAAAAAAATAGCCATACATAAA
>DUQV01000039.1 GCA_012837605.1 Clostridiales bacterium
CCAAGCTCCTCCAGCTTCTCAAGTATCCCATTGTCTCTCATGAAGTTTTGAAAAAATATAAATCCCTTTTCAGACTCCAGATTGGTGTAGCCAAGCATACGCTCAATCCTGGGTCCTTCCACAACATAGAGATGCTCATCTTCCTTCCACACCTCAAAGGGCTCCTCAGATATTCTGATGTCTTCAGGGAAGAACTCTCTTTCAAATACAACAGGGGTCTTGTCCATTTTATCAAGAATTCCCTTAACGTGATACAATAGCTCCTTAATTCCCATACCACTAACTGCGGATATGGGAAATACCTTTAATCCCTCAGGTTCAAATGTATCCTTAAGTTTCTTAATTACCTCTTCCCTTTCATCACCATACAATACATCCAGTTTATTTGCCGCAATTACCTGTGGTAGTTTCGCAAGCTCAGGATTATATGATTTCAGCTCATCATTTATAAGCCTTACATCCTCAATAGGATCTCTGCCCTCGGTTGAAGCGGCATCGACCAAATGTATTATGACCTTGGTACGCTCAATATGCCTTAAAAACTCATGTCCGAGTCCCAAACCTTTGGAAGCACCTTCAATTAAACCGGGAATGTCAGCGATTACAAAGCCATTTCCATCTTCCATATCTACAACGCCCAGATTAGGACTTGTAGTAGTAAAATGATAATTTCCTATCTTAGGTGTGGCATTGGATACAGCCGACAGCAATGTAGACTTACCCACATTAGGAAAACCCACAAGACCTACATCAGCAATAACCTTAAGCTCAAGACGTACAGTCATTTCCATGCCGGCTTGCCCGGGTTGGGCGTATTTTGGTGCCTGCATGGTTGAAGTTGCATAATGCTGATTGCCCTTACCGCCTCTTCCGCCTCTTAAGATTGTCATTCTGCGGTTATCACCCGACATATCGGCTACGATTTTACCGGATTCCTTTTCAATAATTACAGTTCCCGGAGGAACCTTAAGCACAAGATCCTTACCGTCCTTACCTGAGCATCGCTTTTTCTTCCCGTTTTCGCCATCCTCAGCAGCATATTTCCTGATAAAACGATAACCGGACAAAGTGTTAAGACCTTCATCCACTTCGAAAATCAAATCTCCACCCTTGCCGCCATCGCCACCGTCAGGTCCGCCGGCAGGCACGTATTTTTCCCTGCGAAAGCTGACATGCCCGTCACCGCCCTTGCCGGATCTGATATATATTTCAGCTCTATCTACAAACATAAATCCTCCATTGTAAAGTGTATTGATGATATGATAACATATTATGTCATACAAAATAACCCCAAATTCATTATTTCTAGGAATTTGGGGTTTTAGTCACATGTGTCATTAATTGTTGCTTGCTACAGGGTAAACGCTTGCCTGTTTCTTATCCCTGCCTTTTCTTTCGAAACGAAGAACTCCGTCTACCAACGCAAATAACGTATCATCGCCACCACGTCCAACATTTACTCCGGGATGAATCTTTGTTCCACGTTGTCTATAAATTATATTGCCTGCAAGAACAAATTGTCCGTCGGCTCTTTTCGCACCTAATCTCTTAGATTCGGAATCTCTGCCGTTCTTTGAGGAACCAACACCCTTCTTATGAGCAAAAAACTGAAGGTTCATTCTTAACATGGTCTACACCTCCTATAATCAAATAATACTCTACGAAACATAATCATCTGGCAACTTAAAAGTCTTACCTGTTACTGCACTTTCTTGTGAGAAATCCTAATATACTTATCAGTATATTCATCTGCAATTCCCTGCAGCCCGAGAGCAAGGGAACTAAGAAGAAGATTTCCGTAGCTGCTTACAGGGCTGACCATATGAAATTCTATTAAACCTTTATCTTCATCCTGTTTCACATCGAATGTATCGGATGTAAAATGTTCTATAGAATTTATTGTATTGATTACTAATGCCGATACTGCGGCGCACACAACATCGCTGCCATTTTCGGCATAATCGGCATGTCCCAGTATCTTAAAACCTGTAATCAGATTGTCTGCATTCTTAAATATAGTTACTTTAATCATGACATTTACCTATGCATGAATCTTTTCAATCTTAACCTTGGTAAATGGTTGTCTGTGACCTTTTTTCTTATTATATCCGGTCTTGCTCTTGTATCTGTAGACAATAATTTTTCTGTTCTTGCCTTCTTCAACAACAGTTGCTGTAACCTTAGCATTTTCCACTGTAGGATTTCCAACAACCAATTCGCCGTTATTCACTGCAAGTATCTGGTCAAATGTAACTTCAGAACCTGCTTCTAATCCAAGCTTCTCAACTTTAATGATATCGCCTTCCGCTACCTTGTACTGCTTTCCACCGGTTGCAATAATCGCGTACATTTGGCACCTCCTATTATCATTACTCGCCAACTTCGGTGTCCGAAAACCGGAACTTATACCTCGCTGTGCGGCACACTAAAATATGTTAGCACATACAGAAGTAATTGTCAAATAAAATATTTTTGTAATGGTGCCTGTAATGGTGACAGGCACCATTAACAACTGCTGATTATAATATTCCGCAATTTTCTGGTGATTTCCATGGTTCCGGCATCTGTTCTTTGCGTCATGAAGAGGAAATTCAGATTATCAGTCGGGCAATTAGCAAAATAACAGCCAAGCCAGCCATCCCATCCATACTCATATGAACTGCCTATGGTTCCGGCTTTTCCGGTGTCTGTGAGAACTCTCATAAGATTGCCGTAGCTGTGCCCTTCCATCTCAAGCCATGTATCGAATCCCTTTTGCTGCTTAGCATTTACTGTCTGTGTGGTCATGTATTTTACAGTTTTGGGATGCATTATGCTGATACCTTCATAACTTCCACCATTCATAAGCATAAGTGAAAATTTAGCATAGTCTTCTATGGTTGACACCAATCCTGCTCCGCCGGATTCAAATGCCGGCTCTCTCTCCATGCTTTGAATTATTCCAAGATTATCGCCGGGATATAATTTAAATCCTCCCTCGCCGTCCCTCATATAGGCTTTGGCAAAACGGTCTCTTTTTTCTTCCGGAACGTAAAATGCCGTATCCTTCATGCCTAAAGGTTCAAATATTTCTTTATTAAGAAAGTCTCCGAATTTCACACCGGCGACCACTTCGATAACGGCTGCAAGCACATCCGCACTTGTTCCATAAGCCCAGTTTTCTCCGGGATGGAAAGCCAAAGGACATTCACCCAGCCTATTGGCTATCTCGATCGTAGTTAATGCATTTTCTGTGCAAGACTTTTCATGTATTTCATTGAAAACCTCAGCAACCGCCATACCGGCCACGCCCTCTTGAGGATAAAGCAGCCCTGAAGTCATATTCAGCAAATCTTTTATCCTCATTTCCCGTATGACCGGAACCAAAGCATCATTCTCAGCAACAACCTGATTACGATAACCTTCCAGATATTTACCCACCGGTTCATACAGGTCTATCTTTCCCCTCTCAAGAAGCAGCATAGCTGCAGCCGCAGTAACCGGCTTCGTCATAGAAAAAAGTGCAAATATTGTATCTCTCTTAATCGGAAGCTGCTCTTCAATAGACGCATAACCATCCTCATGATAGAATATTTCCTGTCCATTCTTAAAAATAAGCAAATTCGCTCCCGGAATTTCATTCTTTTCAATAGCGGTTCTTATCGCATTTTTAATGTTTTGGATATCAGTATTCTTTAGCATATCATTTATTCTCCTCCCATTTTACTTATCTATTACACCGGGCACGCCGGGTAAATTCCATAATCTAGTTCAGATCCGGCAGAAGCTCATTAACTTGTTCATGCAGAGGCTTGCGAAGCTTCTTTCTTGTAACCTCAACCAAACCCAGAGCCGTCATATCTACCAGAGTTGTTTTGATAGGATCTTTCTTCAAATGTTCCTCAAGCACGCTCATTAATAATTCCTTATCCTTCTTAAGCTCCATATCAATAAAATCTATAATAATGATCCCGCTTATATTGCGAAGTCTTATTTGCTTGGCAATCTCTCTGGCCGCTTCTAAGTTGACCTTAAGAAATGTCTCCTGAACCTTCTTCTTTCCGGATACCGCTTTGCCGGTATTGACATCTATTACCGTTAAAGCTTCAGTAGGCTGAATAATCAGTGTTCCTCCTGATTTCAACCACACCAGCGGCTTAACAGCGGCACTTATTCTCTCTCTAATTCCATACAAAGATGATAAACTAAGGTTAGCATCCGTATATAATCTTAGTTTATCCTTATCCTCCGGCTGATGCTGAACAAGGTATTCCTTCATATTATTATAAAGCTCCTCATCATCCGTAACAAATTCGTCCACACGGTCAGAATATCCGTCCCTGATATCGCAGATATAGCCCGGAGGTGTACGGTATAATAGCGAATATCTGCTTTTATGAACCCCGTATGTACGGATATTCGTAAACAGCTCGATAAGATTATTTACTTCTTTTAAAATGAGCCCGTCATTTACATAAGCAGAATTTGTTCTGACTATGATTCCAAAATCCTTGGTAATATATGGCCTAACCAAACTTCTAAGACGCTGCCTTTCCTTTGGGTCCTCAATCTTGTTGGAGACCCCCACAGATGATTTACCATATGTTAAGGCAATATATTTTCCGGTAAGATTAATATTTGAACTGACTACAGGAGCCTTGGTCTTGACATCTTCCTTAATTACCTGGACAATCAGTTCATCTCCCACCTTAATCTCAGCTTCCCTTTTTGCCGTTTCCAATTGATTGTTATCATCCATATCCTGATTAGAAACAGCCTGGTTGACCATAATCGGTTTCCTGTTCTCTTTCATAGGATAATAACACATCCTGCCATCCGCAATTTCCACGAATGCAGCATTGATGTTCTTCACAATATTTTTCACCTTTCCAAGATAAATATTGCCAAGAATCGTATCGGCATCAGCCGGACTCAGTGATACCTGTATCATATCCATGCCATCATAAAACGCTGATATAATGGTATCATTATATTTAGTTGTTATTAACTTATGATTCATATATAAACCCCTTCTTAATGGTTCCTGTAATTACTTCAACCATTACAGCAGAAATATATTACAAAAATGTTACATCTGTTAATACTTTTGTAACGGTGCCTGTCACCATACGCTGTCCAATGGAATCAATCTCTTTGACTCATCATCCCTTGTGTAAATCTCCAGCCTATGAACCTGCCAAGCATAAGGATTATATTCGAGACCGCTGTCGCTGCAAAATGCCTCCATAACAAGCTCAGGCTTCAGATTGGAAGCACTTCCGGTATCAAGCTGCATGTATACTTTTATATTATTTTCATATGCATCAGCCTTGCTGGCGGCATTAAGATAATAACTTTTTTCATTATTAACAGGCTTAGGCAAGTCAGCCAAATGACAACCCAGATAAGCATCATACTCCTTCTCATCAAATGCCACAAAGGAAATCATTGGCTTAATATTGACCATCTTCTCACTCTTCTTAGTCTTCTTATTGATTATAATATCCTGTTTTGAGTAAAATTTCTCAAAAAGCTCACGAAACTCTTCGCATGATAATATTCCATTACCTAATGAGCAGCCGTCCTTTAATGATACAAGGTAATCTGCAGAAGCTACCAAAGACATGGCGGACGCCATCTTCCCATTTCCGGAATCCTCGGTTAATAAATGAAATCCGGTTACATAAAACCCTTCCGACAAAACCTCATTAATCTTCTTTACCATGGTTTCAGGTGTATCACAGGTTCGCAGACCGATATCCACATATTCGGCATCACTGGTAAGCCCGACACCTAAAGGAGCGGCAAAGGATATAATCTGATGGGGATTAAAGCCTTGCGTATACTCACTGTCATATCCCGCCCTGCGAAATGCCTTCTGAAAATACCTCAAAACGTCCAAATGACCAATAAACTTCATATATCCGTATTTCTGGAATTTGATTCTAGCTTTCATTCGATGCCTCCTGTTTGATTGAACCGTTTCTGTTAATTCCATCAGCATGATTTGGCATTTCAAATCCGCCAACACAGACTCCGCCGCCAAATTTCTTCGCACCACAGTTGTAGCACAGCTCTCTGCAGTTAGGTGTGGTCTTACCACTCTTCGCCCTGCGGTATTCTCTGAGAAGAAATGATTTGCTGACACCGGCATCAATAATGTCCCATGGGAACATCTCATCCTCATGACGTTCTCTACTGTTGTAGAATGAAATAGATACGCCGTTTTTCTCAAAAGCTTTCATCCATTTATCATAATTAAAATGCTCACTCCACGAATCATAAAGACAACCGAACATATAAGCATCATATATTACCCTGCTAAGTCTCCGGTCACCTCTGGCCAGCACTCCCTCCAATTCACTAAGCTCCGCCTCATGCCAGTTAAATTTTATGCTCTTCTTATTTAGCTGCTCATTTATCTTACTTCTTAAAAATCTTTGCTTTTGTATATACTCCTCCGGTGTATCCATCCTGCACCACTGAAAAGGTGTAAATGGTTTCGGAACAAAAAATGATGTGCTGGCTATTATACTAACCTTTCCCTGTCTCTGTTCCTTGGGTATCTCATAATAAACTCTCGCTATTTTATCAGACAATACGGCAATACCCTCGATGTCCTCCTCAGTTTCAGTTGGAAGCCCCATCATAAAATAAAGCTTAACCCTGTTCCAGCCGCTTTGAAATGCTTCTCTTGCACCATTTAGAATAGCATCCTCAGTCAGACCTTTATTAATAACATCTCTCAGTCTTTGTGTCCCGGCCTCAGGTGCGAAAGTAAGACTGCTCTTTCTAATATCCTGAACCTTGCCCATCACATCCAGCGAAAACGCATCAATTCGCAGCGACGGCAAAGAAATATTGACTCCCTTAGAACCAAACTCGTCAATAAGAAAATAAACCAGCTCCTGAAGCTGCGAATAATCACTGGAGCTTAATGAGCTTAAGGAAATCTCCTCATGTCCTGTGGCCTTAAGCATCTCATTTGCACATTTTTTGAGATATTCAACATCCCTCTCCCTGTTAGGTCGGTAAATCATACCGGCCTGGCAGAACCTGCATCCTCGTATGCATCCCCTTTGGATCTCCAGCACAACCCTGTCCTGAGTAACCCTAATAAACGGTACCAGCGGCTTTGTAGGATAATATGCCTCACTAAGCTTCATCTCAATCTGCTTCTTCACCCTGTCAGGTGCATTTTCATAATTCTTCTTAAAGCTGTTTATTGTACCGTCCTCATTGTACTCAACATCATAAAATGAAGGAACATATATACCCTCTATCTGCGACACAAGCTCAAGATACTCTCTTTTTGATTTTCCGGCTTTCTTGCATTCCTTATACAAATCCAAAAAATTATTATATGCCGCCTCACCCTCACCAATATAGAAAAAGTCAAAGAAATCCGCAATAGGCTCCGGATTATACGAGCATGGTCCGCCTCCGATTACGATAGGATCGTCCTCGGTTCTTTCATTTGCATAGACAGGAATTTTAGAAAGCTCCAAAACCTGAAGAATATTCGTGTAACACATCTCATATTGGAGTGTAAATCCAAGAAAATCAAAATCTCTTACCGGCTCCTGGCTCTCCAATGCAAAAAGAGGGATATCCCTCTCCCTCATAAGCTTGTCCAAATCCACCCACGGAGAATATACCCGCTCACAGTAGGTGTCTTCCCTGCGGTTTAAAATATCATATAATATCTGAATGCCAAGATGAGACATGCCGATTTCATATACATCCGGAAAACATATGCAAAACCTTATATCAACATCATTCGGGTCTTTTACAACCATATTAACCTCACCGCCAATGTAGCGGGCAGGCTTTTCCACCGATAAAAGCACCTCATCGGTTAGTGCTAATTTCCTCATCAAATTGTCCTCTCTATTAAGCTTAATCATTATATTGATTACCATTTATAATATTAGCTTAACGTCAATTATACATTATTGCTGCTAAAAAAACAACGAATGAAAAGTTCAGGATAGGTCAGATAAGTCCTCCCGGAGACATACCCCACATATCCTCATCACATTATTTCAACCATGATACCAGAATCTCCTCCAGCACCTTTAACTGATTATTACCCGTGACATATTGACGAATGGATTCATACGAAAATGCACCCCAGTCCAGCTTTACCTTATCAATTATAAAAATACTTATAAAAATCACAACTGCACACACAGTCCGAATAATCAATGACTTATATGATGCAATCTCATCGGGAAGGTCTTCCGCCTCACTACCATCATAAAAAAGTCTGTCCATCTCGTTCCTCTTATTACTTCTGTATGATGATTTGCCGGGTTTCTCGTCAACAACATACATATCACTTAGCCTGCTTGTCGTATTGAATGTATTCATCTGCCGCAGGCAGGCTTCTCTTGCCTGAAGGATATATTCAGCCCGTGACAGTCTTGGTCTTTCATCCTTATACTCATTAATGGCATTATTAACACTCTCATCCTCAATATGCTTATTGACATGCTCCTTATAATTAGGCTTCTCCGCCAGCTCAATAGGAACAAACAATTTATCATTTATATTATTCGATAAGCTCTTCTCAACCTGCCGATACATCATATCCTCATAACCGGTATCCATAACCATGCCTCCATTTGCTTGTTCTTAGTTAATTATATTGTATGAGTTAAGCATATATTCACAGTTTTGTAATGGAACCGTAATGGTGACAGGCACCATTACAAAAATATTAACTGATGTAACAAATTTGTAATGGTGCCTGTCACCATTAATTTTTCAGATAATGTACCGCGATCTGTGTCCGATGCTCCAACCCTGTCTTTTCCAGGATGGCACTGATATGATTGCGGACAGTACCACTGGTAAGATACAGTTTCTCGCATATTTCTTTATTGGAGAGACCTTTGGCGATTAATCCGGCTATCTCAAGCTCTCTGGGAGACAAAAGCATCTTAAACATTTGATTGGAGGTTCCTTCGGATGATACCCTAGTTCGTATAAATTCAAGAATATCCTTCTGAAATACGCTTCCACCGGAATTTACAGCCCTGATGGCTGACAGTATTCTTTCTGCCGGACTGTTCTTAAGTATATATCCGTTGATACCTGCCTGCAGTGCACGAAGAATGAGCTCAGGCTCGTCGAAGGTAGTCAGCAGCAGAGGATTCGAAAGATTGTTATCCATTATCTCTTTTGCAGCAGTTATTCCGTCCATCAGAGGCATCCTGATATCCAGCATAACCACATCCGGCTTATACCGTCTTGACATCTCAACAGCCTCAAGCCCGTTTACTGCTGCTCCCACACACTCCATATCTTCCTGAGTTTCCAGTATCATTTTTAATCCTTCGCGTATTATGGCATCATCATCTGCTAAAAGAACCCTAATCATTCCTATCCTCCTGTCTTTGTCATTCAAAAATATATCGTTAACCAACCGTAAATATATTCGTCACACAGAACCCACTCTCATCCTTATTAAAGAAGCATCTGCCCTTACAGTCAACCGTTCTTTCTTCTATCGCCTCTAAACCAAGATGTTTTTCGAATTCATGCTGACTTCTGCCGTTATCCTTATACTCCACCTTTATTATCTTATTAAACACCTGAATATTCAGAACAAATTCTGTCGCATTCGAGTGCTTCAGCACATTCGTCAGGCATTCCTTAAGATTGTCATGAATGCACGCCCACATATCAATGGAGATATTCGTCAAATCCCCGGATGTCTTCAGCTTCGTTGAAATACTATATCTTATCTTGAACTCCTCCAATATCGCAGTTATATCATGTATTCCAAGCAGTGACCTGTCCGTCCTTTCTTCTCTAAGTGCCGTCCGAATCTCATCCACACTTTCACGGAGATTGGCAATAGCCTTCTCCACACTGGCGGCAGCTTTGTCGCAATTATCCTTCATTTGAAGCATGGCAGCCTCAAGAAGAATAATGCTGCCCGATATTCCATGACCGATTTCATCA
The DNA here is from genome assembly GCA_012837605.1 of Clostridiales bacterium. GTDB lineage: Bacteria > Bacillota > Clostridia > Lachnospirales > Lachnospiraceae > Mobilitalea. The sequence continues at coordinate 9,952 of DUQV01000039.1, forward strand.
TGAATTCTCGCCGCTATTCTATTTCGTTCCTCTAGGGAAGCCGTAGTTTTTAATGTTTTCATCAGACCGTTCAGACCGGCAATCCTATCCTCCAGCTTTGCAATCTTTTCCTGAAGAATCTCATTTCTAAGTACAAAATCTTCAAGCTTTATAATGACAAGCCTTGAAACCATAAGCATCATTATAAGAATAACAGACATAATCATAATATTTGTTTCAGGCGGATATATTAAGAAAAGCAATACCATAACGGTCAAACCGACCTGATAATACATATTCCTTGGTATAATAAACTCCAATAAATGCAGCAGCAGTACCGCAAGAAGCGGAAGCAAAGTCTCAATACCGGCAGCAAAGCATGCTGATATTGATGCCGCTATTGTTATAATAATCAGTGATTTCTTCTTCCACAGTCTGTCAGCCAAAAGCTCAAATACAAATACACAGGCAAAGCTAAGAACCGATATAATTATTGAAACCATATCGGTCTTGACATCATACGATATTAAATAAGAGGCAGAAACTGCCAGGAGCTTCATAACAATATACAGAACAGGTAAATCCATCATTTGCGTTCACACCACTAACGATTTTTATAATTCTGTGAAAACAGCACTGCTCCAATCAGAAATGCTAAAATTGAAAACAGACATAATATAACAACATTATACGTCACATCTGCCAGCGGATTATCCAAAAGCTTTCGTACCGTATCCATAAACCAGAACTGCGGCAAGACCTTTGCCATACTCTGAAAGCTTTCCGGAGCAAAATCTATCGGAAAATATGCACCTCCGAGAATCGCCCCAAGAGTACTATATCCCATAATAAGTGACAGTACGCCGCTCTTTGACATGATTAACAGCGAAGCATCGACCACAAAGCATATAATAAAGAAGGACAATAACATCATCAGCAAGAACAGTTTATATATAGGAAAACCGATATCAATACCCACCACTTCGATAAAACCGCAGTAAATAGCACACATTATCATCGACAGAATAAAACCAAATACACTTATACCTGCAATATACTGCACAGGTTTAACAGGAGTTATGGTGATTCTGTTATATATACCGCTTATTCTGTCATCGATAATAACAAATGATATTATCATGCCCAGAGCAAATATAATCTGCAGAAAGAAGCCGATTGTATTACGAAAACCCTCTTTCTGACTGAACTTCTCAATATCCAATTCATATGCTTTAGCTTTGAATATTGAAGTATTCATTTCCTTATATTCTGTTAAGAGCGTATTAAAGGTGTTTTGCTCTCCCGTTGCACCCACGGATAACATCCTGATTCCTGACAGATAGCTGTTTATATAAGCCTCTAAAAATGCGGCATTCTCAAAGTCATCCGTATAAGTAGCGATAATATTTCCATCCTTACCGGAAGCAAATGTGTCATAAAATCCCTCCGGTATCTCAATTATACTTGATATACTTTTATCAATCAACAATTCCGTCAGATAATCATAACTGTCATGCTCTATCAGCTCATAGTCCAGCTCATCTGCAAGATAGGATTTAAAATCCGCTGACAGGATACTGTTGTCATAATCAATTACGCCTATTCCATTCTTTGACAGGCTGGCATCCTTAACAAAACCTCCCATAAGATATATCAGAAAACATAATGCCACACCGCTGACAACCGAGAGCAATGCAGCCAGTCGATTACGTACGAAATATGATTTTATTAGTATAAATGCGTTCTTCATAATTCCTCCCTCCTGCTGAACTCAACAGCTCCGATGACAAGCAGGACTGCCGAAATAATAACACAAACGGCAATTACCGTATTAGCCTTATCATAATTACCGAATATAGCAAGGTCAAAAGCCGCCTCCTGAATTTGATATATTGGCATGGCCTGAGTTATGCCATCTATGAATATCTCTTTGGAATAAGTTCCGGATATGAACATCATAATCCATAGAACCGGAAAAATAGTTGCCATAGGATTAACATTTACAAAAAGTCCGTAGACCGCTCCGACCAAAATAACTGCAAATGTAAGAACAGTAAACATTAAAAACAAGTATAAATTATCGAGTAAATTAGATGCGTAATTTGCACCAAAAAATAATACACTCAATATCATTAAAATGCTGATCTGCAATATAATCTGAGGCAGCAGACCAAATATTTTAGATAAAAACAGTTTTACCTGATTGATTGGGGCAATCTTCAAACGTCTGATTGTCTTATCCTGACGTTCTGTTATCAGGCAGCTGGTACCAAGCATAATACTTGTAAAGCTAAGCATTGTCATCATTGTAATCGCATAATAATCGACCATGGTTCTCTTTATGCCCAGGTCCTTCTGTCTGATAAAATTCACTTCATCATTCATGGAATTTGAAAGAGCCTTCGGATTATTCTTTACAAGAACATTCACAGCTTTATTGATTTGAGAAAACCCGTTCATAATAGCATTTACAGACCTGTTTTTTATTCGGTTCATCCCTTCATATATATGTATCTCCATAGGCGATTCGGTGAATAAAATAACAGCGGCAATTTTATCATTTCCGGCAAGCTCCTTCGATGAATCCAAATCTTTAGTGATTTCAAAAATAATATTACTCTTATCGGTTATGCTCTGTACAAACCCCTCTACAGCCATAATATCAGCAGGATTCGCCGCTTCAATCATGTAGTGAACCCTTAATTCCCCTATGGTTTCCTCTGCCGAATCAAGGCTTGACAACAGATTCCCCAGTACAAAAACCAGCAAAACAGGAAATACAAAAAAGAAAAACACATTGCTCTTATCCCTAAGAAATTCTTTGGTCTCTTTCATAATGATCTCTAACATAATACCCCTCCTACCTGAGCTCCCTGCCTGTTAAGGTCAGGAAAAGAGTGTCCAGATTAGGTACTTCAGACTTAATATTATCTAATGGCAGCTTATTATTGATAAATTCCTGAATAATTCTTTCGGTGCCGTTTTGCCCTATGGAAATGTCTACCCGAATGACGTAATCCTCAGCTTTAACGCCCTTTACCCCCGGCATCAGCTTTATCTTCTTGCAAAATGCCTCAAGGTCAAATCCTACAGGAAGCCTAGTCTCAACATAAATCGACTTAACATCGGTAACCATGGATACAAGCTCCGGTTCTGTTCCGCAGGCAATCATTTTCCCCTTATCAATAATTGCGATACGGTCACAGATTTCTTCTACCTCCTGCATATAATGGGAGGTATATATAACCGTAGCTCCCCTGTCGCGAAGCAGTTTTATTGAATTTAATATATGCTCCCTTGACTGTGTATCCACACCGACCGTTGGCTCATCAAGAACAATTAGCCGGGGTTCATGAGCGATACCGCACGCTATATTAAGCCTTCTTCTCATACCTCCTGACATCTTCCTTGGCTTTTCCTTCATCTTGTCGGAAAGCCCAACAAATTCCAAAGCCTCTAAAACATTCTTCTTTAGCCTGCTTCCTCTGAGACCATATAAAGAGGCAAAGAACTTCACATTTTCATATGCATTCAGATGATTATATATGGCGATATCCTGCGGAACCATTCCAATCAGCTGTTTTATGCGGTTTTTGTCTTTTCGTATGTCCATTCCGTCAATAACAACCTCTCCCTTATTAAAATCAGTCAAGGTTGTAATAACGTTCAGCGTAGTTGATTTGCCTGCACCGTTCGGACCAAGAAGTCCAAAGATTTCTCCCCTTTCTACAGTGAAGCTGATATGATCGACAGCTGTCAGCTCACCGTATTTTTTCACCAAATTGTCAACACAAACATATGGCATGTTTTAATCCTCCTACATCATCTTATTTTATATAACTTAACTATTAACGGAGATTTTTCTCCATCATTATTTATTACGATACTATCAGCAGATGTTTTTACCTCAATCTATTATTATTTCACATTACTTTCATTTCTTATGTCATACTTTCAACGAAAGCTTTAACTCCCGTCATTATTTATTTATATCAATACTTTCAACATAGACTTTGGAGATCTCCCCTTACGCTTTTTATTTATCATAACCCCAATTATTATTAATAGGAAGTGACACCTGCTATATTTTACCCATGACAATTGTCATGTTTCATGCTGCACAATACCCATTTCAAAGGCACACTATTTGGAAAATACATTGAAAATTAAAATGATTTCATATATAATGACTTTAGTTAACGAACAGAGTACAACAAGGAGGAATACCAATGTCAACTAATGTTTATGACATACTACAGGAACGTGGGTTCATTGAACAGTGTACCCATGAGGATGAGGTTCGAGAATTATTAGGAAAGGAATCCGTAACCTTTTATATAGGATTTGATGCAACTGCCGACAGTCTGACTGCAGGACATTTCCTTACGATTATGGCTATGATGCATATGCAGCGTGCAGGACATAAACCGATTGCCCTGCTGGGAGGAGGAACCACAATGATCGGTGATCCCTCAGGAAAATCGGACATGCGGACGCTTATGACCAGAGAAACCATTGATTATAATGCAAGCCGGTTCAAAGAACAGCTTTCCAAATTCATAGATTTTTCTGACGGCAAAGCAATCCTTGCAAACAATGCGGATTGGCTGCTTGATTTAAATTATGTGGAATTTTTGCGTGAGATAGGAATTCATTTTTCCGTAAATAAAATGCTGGCCGCAGAGGCTTATAAACAAAGAATGGAGAAAGGGCTCACGTTCTTCGAATTCAACTATATGCTTATGCAGTCCTATGATTTCTGGAAATTGAACAAATTATATGACTGCGTACTTCAGCTGGGCGGCAACGATCAGTGGTCCAACATAATAAGCGGTGTTGACCTGATACGTCGTAAAGAACAAAAGCCCGCTTACGGTCTCACCTTTAAGCTGCTGACTACAAGCGAAGGTGTTAAGATGGGCAAAACCATGAGAGGAGCTTTGTGGCTGGATCCTAACAAGACCTCACCTTATGAATTCTATCAATATTGGAGAAACATCGAGGATGTGAAGGTTGAAGAATGCTTAGGACTTCTCACCTTCCTGCCGATGGATGAGGTAAGAAGGCTTGGAGCTTTGAAGGATGCTGAGATAAATCATGCTAAAGAAGTACTTGCCTTTGAAATAACAAAGACTGTACATGGTGAGGAAGAAGCCAGAAAAGCACAGGAGGCTTCAAGGGCATTATTCGGCGGTGATGCG
>DUQV01000005.1 GCA_012837605.1 Clostridiales bacterium
TATAAGGCATTTAACAGAAACATTGTCATATCTGTGGAACGAACCTGTATGGCGGTGTTTTCGTGATTAGGTGATATTGTAATTATGATAAACGGAATTATAAATATTTATAAAGAAAAGGGATATACCTCTCATGATGTTGTGGCAAAAATGAGAGGTATATTAAGGATAAAGAAAATTGGTCATACCGGGACTCTGGATCCTGATGCCGAGGGAGTACTGCCGGTATGTATCGGCAAGGCTACCAAGGTGGTGGATTTGATTGTAGAAAAGGACAAGACATATGATGCTGTCCTTAAGCTTGGTATTATTACCGATACGCAGGATATGACCGGGAATGTCATCAGAACATCTGAGGTGGATATAAGCTTAGACCGTGTAGCGGAGGCTGTCCAAAGCTTCATAGGCGGATATAATCAGATACCGCCAATGTATTCGGCTGTTAAGATAAACGGTAAGAAATTATACGAGTTTGCAAGACAGGGTAAAGAGGTTGACAGAGCTTACAGGTGGGTGGATATACACAATATACAGATTCTTGGATATGATTCTGAAGAATATGAGGTTAAGCTTCGTGTTGACTGCGGCAAGGGCACCTATATTAGGACACTTCTTTACGACATCGGAGAGTTTCTGGGATGCGGAGGTGCTATGAAGAGTCTGGTTCGGACGAGGGTTGGAGAATTTGACATAAAGGATTCTCTAAGGCTCAGTCAGGTAGAGAAGCATGTATCTTCAGGCACAATCCAAGATTATATCATAAAGATTGATGAAATGTTCTTATCATATCCTAAGGTAGTGGTGAGTGAGAGATACAGTAAGCTGATTTATAACGGGAATTCCTTTAAGAAGGAACATATAGCCGATTCCGGCGAAAACATTGATGAGATAAATCAGGAACATATTCCTGTTCGGGTTTATGATTCTAAGGGGAAATTTGTTGGGATTTATAATTATGACATAAAAGATAGAGTGTTTCATGTGAAGAAGATGTTTTTGTAATGGTGACAGGCACCATTACAAAAATGTTAACCGCTTGTAACATAATCGCAATAATTATGTAATTAATCTGTAATGGTGCCTGTCACCATTACAAAAACACGGAGGAACGGATGAAATATATTGCCGGTACAACAGATATTAATATTAAGAACAGTGCTGTGACATTGGGTAAATTCGATGGTCTTCATCTGGGGCACAGACGGCTGATTGATGAGGTCTTGTCTTTGAAGGAGAAAGGCTATACATCGCTGATGTTTACTTTTTTATACCATCCTTATAATCTGTTTTCGGAATATGAGGTTAAGCTTATCTGTACTGAGGAAGAGAAAATCCGCAGGCTTAAGGACAGCGGGCTGGATGTACTTATATCGTATCCGTTTACTCATGAAACCAAGAATATCGAGCCTGAAGATTTCATTAAAGATATTCTTGTTGGCAAATTGGATGCGAAAGTTATCGTTGTGGGAAATGATTTTCGGTTTGGCAGGAACCGAAGAGGCGATGTGGACATGCTTAAGTCCATGGAGGATAAGTATGGTTTTAAGGTGATTGCTTTTGAAAAGATTCGGTGGAAGGATACGGTAATCAGCAGCTCTACCATAAGAAATGAGCTTGAAAAGGGAAATATTGAAGATGTAAATGCAATGCTTGGAGCACCTTATTTTATTCATGGTAAGGTTCTTCATGGGAAAAAAGTCGGCAGAACTCTAGGTATGCCGACGACCAATCTTACTCCACCGGATAATAAGCTTCTGCCTCCCTGTGGTGTATATATTTCAAGGACTGTTATAGGTGGAGTTTCGCATCCCAGTATTACGAATATTGGGTATAAGCCTACGGTTGGAGCCGAAAATAAAAAAGGTGTCGAGACATTTATTTATGATTTTGACAGGGATTTGTACGGTGTTGAGATTGATGTCGAGCTTCTAAGCTATAAAAGACCGGAGATTAGGTTTGATAATATTGAGGATTTGAAGCTTCAGATGAAGAAGGATCTGGAATATGGAAGGAAGTTTTTTGGAATCTGATTTGATAACTTTTTGATTAATGCAAAATAAACATTATTTTGTAGTTGATATGTAGTGTTTAATGTGTTAATATATCAGAGAACATTAGATAGCCAATACTCAGAATATGGACACTCCGACCTGTTCTTGGTATATGGCGGTTATTTTTAAAGGAGGATATAATATGATCAGTAAAGAAAGAAAAGCAGAGATAATCAAACAATTCGGCAGAACACCGCAGGATACAGGTTCACCTGAGGTTCAGATTGCATTGTTAACCGAGAGAATTACTGAGTTAACAGAGCATCTTAAGAAAAACAAGAAGGATCATCATTCAAGAAGAGGACTTCTTAAGATGGTCGGTCAAAGAAGAGGACTGTTGGAGTATCTGAAGAAGACGAATATTGAAGGTTATCGTGAACTGATTGAACGTTTAGGATTAAGAAAATAACACTGAATATAAGAGGCTGTTTCGATTTTATTTATACGAAGCAGCTTCTTTTGAAATGTGAAAATGTAAAGTCATAATATGACAGGTTATTTGTCAAGAATGGAGATGAGCAGTTATTTGACAAGCACGGAGATGATCGGTTATTTGCCAAGCACGGATATGAGCGGAAAATAAGTAGAATGCGACACCGATTTAAGCACAGACAGGAAAATATATGTAGCATATTGGATATAATAATGATATAATATCATAGTTAGAGCCATGAGAGGACAACCCGAGACTTCTGAAAAGCTTATTGATTTTTATTATCGGTGAGTTTTTCAGTTGTTTCGGTTCCTCCGGCTCTTTCAAATCATAGAGTTAAAAGGAGAAACAGAATATGTACAAAAGTTATTCAATGGAACTGGCCGGCAGAACTCTTACAGTGGATATAGGCAGAGTTGCTGCACAGGCTAATGGAGCTGCTTTGCTGCATTATGGTGATACTGTTGTATTGTCCACAGCTACCGCATCGGACAAGCCCAGAGAAGGGATTGATTTCTTTCCCCTAAGTGTTGAGTATAATGAGAAGCTGTATGCGGTAGGTAAAATTCCGGGAGGCTTTATTAAGAGAGAGGGTAAGCCTTCGGAGAACGCCGTACTGACATCCCGGGTTATTGACCGCCCGATGAGACCTTTGTTCCCTCATGATTACAGAAATGACGTAACAATTGAAAATCTTGTTCTTTGTGTTGACCAGGATTGTTCTCCGGAGTTGACGGCTATGCTGGGTTCATCGATAGCAACATGCATATCCGATATTCCGTTTAATGGTCCGATTGCATCTACTATGGTTGGATTGATTGACGGGGAGCTTGTTTTTAATCCCAACCTGGAACAGAGAGATAAGTCAGATCTGGCTCTTACCGTGGCTTCCACAAGAGAGAAGATCATTATGATTGAAGCCGGAGCAAATGAGGTTCCGGAGGATAAGATGTTGGAAGCTATATATGCTGCTCATGAAGTCAATAAAACAATAATTGAATTTATTGATAAGATTGTTGCGGATTGCGGTAAGGAGAAACATTCTTATACCAAATTCGAGATTCCGGAGGAGTTATATGAGGATATGGTAAATTTCATTACTCATGAGGGTATGGAACAAGCTGTATTTACCGATGTGAAGCAGGAAAGAGAGGCTAACATCAGAGAAATCACAGAGAAGTTAACTGCAAGATATGAAGAGGAGCATCCTGAGTGGCTTGAATTTCTTGATGCTGCGATATACAAATTCCAAAAGAACACTGTCCGTAAGATGATTCTTAAGGATAAGAAGCGTCCTGACGGAAGAAAAATGGATGAGATACGCAAGCTTTCAGCCGAGATAGACATTCTGCCAAGAACACACGGATCGGGTATGTTCACCCGTGGTCAGACACAGGTACTTACGATAACTACCCTGGGAGCCTTGGCCGAGATACAAAGACTGGACGGTATAGATGAGAACGAGACAGCAAAACGCTATATGCATCACTATAATTTCCCGTCATATTCAGTAGGTGAGACGAGACCTTCCAGAGGACCGGGAAGACGTGAGATCGGTCATGGTGCATTGGCAGAAAAGGCATTGTTGCCGGTGCTTCCTTCAGAGGAAGAATTTCCATATGCTATACGTACCGTATCTGAGGTGCTGGAGTCTAACGGCTCAACCTCACAGGGAAGTATATGTGCATCAACCCTATCATTGATGGCTGCCGGTGTTCCTATAAAAGGAATGGTGGCAGGAATATCGGTAGGGCTGGTCACCGGGGATACGGATGAAGATTATGTTCTTCTTACAGACATTCAGGGACTTGAGGATTTCTTCGGAGACATGGACTTTAAAGTGGCAGGAACTCATAAGGGTATTACTGCTATACAGATGGATATTAAGATTGACGGGCTTACAAGAGAAATAATTGAAAAAGCCTTATACAGAACCAGGGAAGCAAGGATCTTCATTTTGGATAATGTAATGGCACCGGTTATTTCCGAGCCGAGACCTGAGGTTGGACCTTATTCACCGAAGATTGTGCAAATTAGGATTGATCCTGCTAAGATTGGCGACGTTGTCGGACAAAGAGGTAAGACTATCAACGCAATTATAGAGCAAACCGGAGTTAAGATAGACATAGACGATGACGGAGCTGTATCAATCTGCGGCGTTGATAAGGAAAGCATGGACAATGCTGTTAAGATGATACAGATGATCGTATCTGAATTCGAAGAGGGCAAGATATATGAAGGCAAGGTCATCGGAATAAAGGATTTTGGTGCTTTCGTAGAATTTGCTCCCGGCAAGGAAGGCATGATTCATATTTCCAAGATATCCAAGCAGAGAATAAATCATGTTGAGGATGTGCTGACCTTAGGTGATAAGGTTAAGGTTGTCTGCCTTGGACAAGACAGGATGGGTAGAGTGTCCTTTAGTATGAAGGATGTAAA
>DUQV01000040.1 GCA_012837605.1 Clostridiales bacterium
CGTAAACATGTATATTACTGGATTTAACGGTTTTATTTGCCATTGGTCAGCATATAAATGTATCAAGATGACAAGAAGAAGGATACTATGAAAATATATATTGTTCGAAATGGAGATAATATAAATTCGATTGCTGTTAAACATGGTGTGCCGGTCTCAAGATTAATACATGAGAATGGTCTGGCAAATCCTAATGAAATGGTTGAGGGTCAGGCTCTTGTCATTACATACCCGTATAAGACTCATGTGGTGAAAGAAGGAGATTCGTTAGCCGGCATAGCCCGAAGATATAATATTACAATAATGCAGTTACTGAGAAATAATTCTTTTCTGGCTGACAGGGAAATCTTATTACCCGGGGAAACGTTAGTTATAAGCCACAATACAACCGGAAAAACAGCTGTCGCAGGGTACACATATTCATTCATTAATAGGAATACGCTTATAAAAACCCTGCCATATCTTACATATCTGTATGTGATCAATTATCAAATCATAGATGGGGGCAATTTATTAACTTATTATGATGATTCTGAGATAATTGATCTGTCCTTAGCGTATTCAACCATACCATTAATGGGAATTACCGCAGTATCTCCCGGCGGAGAAATAGATATCGAAGTGGTTTTTAACCTCCTTATAAACGAGAGTTATCAAGAGACATTTATCAGCAATATACTTAATATACTTCAAGCATCAAGCTATTACGGCGTGAATTTTTTTGTAAGTAAATTAAGCGATAATAATCAAAGCTTATATTTTGAATTACTGATAAAGCTGTCAGGAAGACTACATGATGCGGGATATTCGGTTTTTGTCACAGTGAATCCACATCTAAAATATACCGATGGTTATATATCGTTTCAAGATATAGATTATTCAATTGTAAATCATCTGATTGATGGTGTCACTTTTATCAAAGAGCTGCGGGCAGACTTTCACGGACCTCCTCTGCCGATTGCATCTGTCAGTCTGTCAAAAGAATTTATGGATTATATTATTCCTATCATACCTCCTAAAAAAATATATATTGAGATTCCATTACTGGCATATGATTGGGAGCTTCCTTTTGATAAAGACTCGGTTGTTCGCTGCATGGCATTAAGCTCAGCCGTTTCACTGGCTTTTGATGTTGGTGCTGTCATTCAATTTGATAAAAAATCTATGACACCTTATTTTAAATATGACAATGGCTGTTCAACAGATAATGACGGTCACATAGTACGGTTTGTCGATGCAAGGACTATTAATGCATTGCTTCAATTGACAGCAGATAAATCCATGGCAGGGGCCGGTATATGGAATATTATGATTTTCTTTCATCAAATGTGGTCTGTTCTTGCTGCACAATTTGACATTATAAAACTGCTTCCTGAACGATAATCATTAATGTCTTTTTTTGCTAGACTTATTTGATATTGGTGATATAATGTACACAACGATAATTATTGTTATACATAGGGAGGAAAGCCATGAGATTTGTTAATGACAATGGAGCATTAGTATTTTATCGCAATGGTGAAACGGTCAGGATTGAAGCTTGGGGCAAGGATTCATTTCGTGTCCGTGCCACGATGAGACCAAAATTCACAGATAGAGAGTGGGCTTTGACAGAGCCTGTACCCGGCAGTGATACACAGGTTGAGTTTAAAGAAGAAGATTTTTGGGTCGGAGATGGAACCATTACTAAGAAAGAATACGCAACTATTACTAACGGACACATCAAGGCAGTAGTTAATTTTGCCGGTGTTATTTCATTTTATAAAGATGATAAGCTGATATTGCGTGAGTATTACCGTTCTTATGGCGGAACCTTATCTAAGGAGAGCCGTTGCCTTAAGATTGTTAACCGTCAGTGGAAGGGTATTATCGGCGGCAATAACTATTCTTTGAATCTCAAATTTGAGAGTAATGACGGTGAGAAAATATTCGGAATGGGGCAGTATCAGCAGCCCTATATGGATCATAAGGGCAGTGTATTGGAACTTGCACAACGTAATTCACAAATATCTGTACCCTTTGCAGTATCTTCTTTGGGATATGGGTTCCTATGGAACAACCCTGCGGTCGGACGTGTGACATTTGGTAAGAATTATACCGAATGGATTGCAAGCTCGACTAAGGATATGGATTACTGGATTACAGTTGCCGATACTCCAAAACAGATAATATGCAATTATACTGCTGTTACCGGACGTGCGGACATGTTCCCTGAGGATCTTATGGGACTATGGCAGTGTAAGCTGCGTTACAGAACTCAGGAGGAAGTTTTGTCTGTAGCACGAAAATACAAGGAAGAAGGTATAAAGATAGATATGATAGTTATTGACTTCTTCCACTGGACACTGCAAGGGGATTGGAAGTTTGACAAGAAGTACTGGCCGGATCCGAAAGCTATGGTTGATGAGCTTCATTCCATGGGGATTAAGGTTATCGTATCTGTATGGCCTTCGGTAGATCGAAGAAGTGAGAATTTTGGACCAATGATGTCGAGAGGCTTGCTTATAAAGACAGAGCGTGGTGCGGCACAGACCTATGATTATATGGGTGATTGTGTGGAAATCGATCCGTTTAATCCTGAGACAAGAGAGTATGTCTGGGAGGTCTGTAAGAAAAATTACTATGATTATGGTTTTGATGCATTCTGGCTGGATAATTCGGAGCCTGATTATTGTGTATATGATTTTGATAACTACCGTTATTATGACGGATCGGCACTGGAGATCAGCAATATATATCCGCAGATGTACAGCCGTATATTCTTTGATAAGATGAGTAAATTGAGCAAAGAGCCTGTCGTAAACCTGCTTCGCTGTGCGTGGGCCGGTTCGCAAAAACACGGGAATGTAGTGTGGTCAGGAGATGTACCCAGCACCTTTGAGGCATTTGTCGATCAGCTTCAATGCGGCTTGAATATTGGACTGGCAGGTATTCCATGGTGGACTACCGATATTGGCGGATTTATGACCGATGATGTGAATGATCCGGATTTCAGACAGCTGTTGATACGCTGGTATCAGTTTGCGGTTTATTCGGCAGTATTCCGTATGCACGGAGACCGTGGACCGTATAATATACCACCGCTGGATGACAGAGACTGGGGCGGAGGATATCAGAAAACAGGTCAGCCTAATGAGCTGTGGAGCTACGGTGAGGACAATTACAAAATCATGAAAAAATATTATGATATACGTATATCCATGAAAGACTATATTAAAAAGCTATATGAAGAGGCACATACAAACGGTTCCCCTCTTATCCGCACCATGTTTTATGAATTCCCGGATGATCCAAAGTGCTGGGAGCTGGAGGATCAATATATGTTCGGAGACAAATACCTGGTGGCACCGATTCTTAAGCTTAATCAGTTTGAGCGTGAAGTGTACTTACCTGCAGGTAAATGGAAGCTGACTTCCACAGGTGAATACTTTGACGGAAATTGTACCGTAAGAGTAGATGCACCGCTGGAGTATATGCCGGTATTTGAAAGACAATCATAATAAATGTACCTATACATAATAATACTATTTGACCCACCGCCTAAGAAGGGGGAATCCCCACTGAGAATATATTATAAAACCGAGGAGAGATCCTCGGTTTTTTCTTAAAAAAAATTATTACAGGGATAAAGGCTGGTTTGAATCTGATTATTATTATGATACGTCTTTAGGACCAATAAAAAAGCTCTTAGGTTATCTGTTTGATTTTTTAGGCAGCCTGGTTGGTGAACGCATGTAAAAGCAATCAAAGGTTCCAAGCATTCAGTATAAAAGTTACTGACTGTTGGGGCCTTGTTTTATAATCGGAGAAATACGAAACTCATCACTATAGTGATTAAAGGTTCAATCCCATAAACAGTAAAATTACTTTTTATTAATAGAAAAAACATTATAAATGTAATATAATTAAACTAGTGGCTGTTTTATTTAGCTGATTTATTAGACGGATTTATCAGACTATAATTTATTGGGGGAGGTTACCGGCATATGAGAAGAAGAATTCTTGCCGCAGTACTGAGTATTACACTTACATTATCCTTGATAACTTCATTAACCGGTTGCGGCAATAAGGTAAAGGATACAATAAAGAATGCAATTGATGATACAGTAAAAAACACAGATTTAATGTCCGGTATAAAGCCGAATGTGGTTACAGCTGATGTTGACATAACCGGAGATACGGCCGTAAAAGTTACCGATTTTGCCGTACGCCTTTTTCAGAACAGCATGTCGGATGAGAATAATACGCTGATTTCTCCGGTATCCGTTCTTAGTGCTCTTGCCATGACTGCAAATGGAGCAAAGGGCAATACTCTAACACAAATGTAAAAGTGTTTGGAATACCCGTTTCAGAGCTCAATGAGTATCTCCAAGTGCTGATATTTATAAAATACCTTTTAACAGGCAGGCGGTAAATGATATAAACAAATGGGTAAACGAAAATACAGAATAACATAGTTATTTATGTTGGGAGGCAGCCTTTATGAAACAGGATAATCACATATATGTTGCGATTGATCTAAAATCATTCTATGCCTCTGTCGAATGTGTGGAACGGGGACTTGATCCCATGACCACCAATCTGGTTGTAGCCGATGCAAGCCGGACCGAAAAGACCATATGCCTTGCCGTATCGCCGTCTCTTAAATCATACGGTATCCCCGGCAGGCCAAGGCTTTTTGAGGTTGTTCAAAGAGTGAAGGAAGTAAATGCCGAACGGGCAAGACATGCCCCCAACCATGAGTTTGCCGGATCGTCATATGATAATGAGGAGTTGAAAAGGCACCCTGAACTGGCCTTGGATTATATAGTTGCAACACCAAGAATGGCATATTATATGGATTACAGTTCAAGCATATATAATATTTACCTTAAATATATAGCACCGGAGGATATTCATGTCTATTCGGTAGATGAGGTCTTCATGGATGTTACCCAGTATTTGAAGACATACAAGCTTTCGGCAAGAGAGCTTGTCAAGAGGATATTGCAGGATGTTTTGGAAGCAACCGAAATTACGGCTACAGCGGGAATCGGAACCAACCTTTATCTTGCCAAGGTTGCTATGGATATAGTGGCTAAGAATACCGAAGCGGACAAGGACGGCGTAAGGATAGCAGAGCTTGATGAGATGAGCTACCGGCATATTCTTTGGACACACAGACCGCTAACGGATTTTTGGCGTATCGGCAGGGGATATGCAAGAAAATTAAAAGAATACGGTATGTATACGATGGGAGATGTGGCAAGGTGTTCTATTGGTAAACCTAGTGATTATTACAATGAAGACCTTCTATATAAACTGTTCGGAATAAACGCCGAGCTTCTGATTGATCATGCATGGGGATGGGAGCCGTGCACAATAGCAGATATCAAGGCTTATAAGCCAAGTGTAAACAGCATCAGCTCCGGACAGGTTCTGCATATACCATATGATTATGAGAAAGCAAGACTGGTTGTTCAGGAAATGACGGATCTTCTTGTCTTGGACTTGGTTGATAAGGGGCTTGTGACAGATCAGATGGGCTTAACTATAGGATATGATGTAAGCAATCTGAGCAATCCTGAGATTAAAAGAAAATACAAAGGAGAAGTAACTACAGACCGGTATGGACGTTCTATTCCAAAAAATGCCCACGGAACAATAAATCTCGGACGAAAGACATCCTCTACAAAGCTGATTATTGATGCGGTTATGAAGCTTTATAGCCGCATTGCTGATAAGAATCTTTATGTCAGAAGAATAAATATCACTGCAAATAATGTAGTTTATGAATCATCCGTTGAGAAAGAGGATTCATATGAACAGCTTAGCTTATTTACAGACTATGCAGATGAACAGGAAGCAAAAAAGGAAGAAGAATTTTTGCTGCGTGAAAAGAAGATGCAGCGCGCAGTTCTTGATATTAAAAAGAAGTACGGGAGGAATGCCATAATAAAGGGCATGAATCTGCAGGAGGGTGCTACGGCAAAAGAGCGAAACAGGCAAATAGGAGGGCATAAGGCATGAGAAGAGGTCAATATGATGATATAATCAACTTGCCTCACCACGAATCTGCTTCCCGACCGCGGATGCCTATACAAAACCGGGCGGCACAGTTTATGCCGTTTGCTGCATTAACCGGTTATGATGATGCCATCGAGGAGACGGCAAGGTTAACAGATGAAAAAATAAATCTTGATGAGTATATGAAAGCAAAATTAGATAAGAAGCTGAAAATATTACAGAAACAGATAAAGAATGAACCGGAAATTACAATTATTTATTTTCAGCATGATAAGCTAAAGACCGGAGGAGCTTATGTATCTGTTAACGGTGTTGTTAAAAAAATAGACTATTATAAACGGACTATTGTTATGCAGGATGAGACAGAAATAGCAATAGATGATATTATTAATATAACAGGAGATATTGTTAAATTTTGTGAGTGAAACAGCTTCTGCTGCGAAATTTGGAGGATTGAAAATGTACTATAGTACAAATTACAAATCTCCCCTGGGAGAAATACTTATTGCAAGTAATGAAAACAGTATCGTTGGTCTATGGATAGGAAAGCAGAAATATATTACAGAAACAATGCCAAAGGATATAACCGGGATGGACAGCCATCCGATATTAAAGGAGGCAAAAGCATGGCTGGATGATTATTTTGCCGATAAGAAACCCGAATTGTCAAGATTGCCTCTGGCTCCTATAGGAGGTGAGTTTAGACAGCTGGTGTGGAAGATCCTTGCCGAGATACCTTATGGTAAGCTAACAACATACGGCAGTATAGCAAAAGAAGTGGCAAAGCGTATGGGAAAGGACAGAATGTCAGCACGTGCCATAGGCGGTGCTGTCGGACACAATCCGATTTCTATCATAATTCCATGCCATCGTGTGGTAGGAGTAAATAAAAAGCTGACCGGTTATGCAGGTGGAATCGATATGAAGATTAAGCTGCTTACGCATGAAGGGATAGATCTGACGGGATATGTGATATAAACATACATGTTAATTAAATAGTCCCAAATGACATATTGACATAGAATCAAATACATAATACAATTTGAATGAAAAAATGTGAATTCATTCATTGGAGTCGAAATAGTGGAAGATAAGAAAAGCATTATATATAATTGTGCAAAAGAATTGTTTAGCCAAAAGGGATTTAAAGATACGAATATCTCAGAAATAACTCAAAAAGCAGGAATTGCCGTAGGTACATTTTATAACTATTATCCATCTAAAGAAAAGCTTTTTATGGACATATTTATAGATGAAAATGCTAAGTTAAAAAGGCATTGTATACGGTCTCTTGATTTGTCCAAAAGCCCTTTGGAAATAGTGAAACAGATGCTGGCACTGAATGCAGAAGGATTGAACACAAATCCGATCTTAAATGAATGGAATAACAAAGCTGTTTTTTCAAGAATTGAACAGCTCTATCGGGAGGAGAACGGAATCCAGGCAGTAGATTTTATCTTTGACAGTTTTCATGATCTTGTGAAAGAATGGCAAGCACAGGGTAAAATACGAAAAGATATTGACAGCAAAATGATAATGATGATGTTTGCTGCAATTATTAATATCGATACACATAAGGAAGAAATCGGACTGGAATATTTTCCGGAGCTTTTAAATCATCTGACAGAGCTAATAATGAAAGGACTGACAGACTGCTCAGCTTAAGAGCAGTTTTTTCAGACTATTAAATGAATATGAATTCAAATATTCATTCAATAACAACAGATGAGGAAGGAAGTATACATATTGGAACACTTAGATTTACAAAAAACAATATCATGTATGGATACGATTATATCGTTACGTATATATGGTGAAAGAGCTAAATATGTTTTTAAAAAAGTGAAAGCAGAACTTTTCAAACTGGAAAAAAAGCTAAGCCGCTTTATGCGTGACAGCGATATAAGCAGGATCAATCACTCTGCAGGGAAAGATTATGCTGATATCAGCGTAGAAACATGCGATATTTTATCTGATGCTATACGTTTAGGTGTTATAACAGAGGGGTTATTTGATATTACTGTTGCTCCTTTAGCAGACTTGTGGAATTATAAGAATTCATTCCGTGTACCTTTAGAAGATGATATAAGAAGTGCTTTATCATATGTTAATTATCACGATATACTCTTAAATTCAAAGAATAAAACGGCGGCTCTTCGCAGAATGGGGCAGGCTATCGATTTGGGAGGCATCGGAAAAGGCTATGCCGGTGACCGATGTATAAAAATACTTGCCGAATACGGAATCACCTCAGCATTTATCAGTATAGGCGGTAATGTATCAACTCTTGGGAATAATCCAAACGGTTCCAGGTGGTGTGTAGGTATTCAACATCCCAGAGATAACAACAGCTTAATTGGCTCAGTTAAAGTAACCGACAAGGCAGTAGTTACTTCAGGTGACTATGAACGATATTTTATTGACGATTATGGCAACAGAAGACATCATATACTAAGTCCTGTTACAGGATACCCTGCCGATTCGGGCTTAATAAGTGCCACAGTCATATATGATAATGCAGTCATTGCAGATGCTTTATCAACTGCAGTGTTTATAGGAGGTATAGAAAAGGGACTTAGCTATATGTCTTGTTTTCCTGAAGCTGAGGCTATACTGGTTGATAAGAATTTGAAGATACATATTACAAACGGTCTGAAAGAAAGCTTTAAAGCATCAGTTGACATTGAAGCAAGTGATATCATAGTATTATAGTAAACTGATACAAGCTTTTAACATCAGCAAAATAAGTTGATTATTGTTCAAATGACTGTACTGGCTGACAGTTCCTATTGAATGTTGTTCTAATTAATAAATTACTAACTGATAAATTAATTAGATGAAAGGTATTTATCGTGAAGAAGGAACAAAAGACAATAAAAAGAATATTATTACGTAAATATTTATTATCAATAATAATACCTTTATTGATTCTTGGATTTGTTCTGACTTACTTTATAATGCAGTTGACACGGGAAAAAAGTACATCTGAGGTAGTCATCAGTAATAACAAGAGTTATGATGATATCAACAGCAGCTTTCGTTCAGTAACTAACGCAATGAACAAATTTAAATCAGATAAGGTGCTGTATGATAAATTAAGTTATTTTTATTGGTCATATGGGACAACACTTCCATTTAAGGATTATAATGAATTCCAGAACACATTGGATTATTTTCCTGATGATATTTTGGATATTCAAGTATTTACAAGTAATCAAACAATACTGAACAGCCAATTTGTAAAAAAAACTACTGATGATCTGAAAACAAAAGAATGGTATCAGGAAACCTTAAAAAGAAATGGTAATACATATTTCTTCTATGCAGATGATACATTATATCTTTCTGCTCTTTTAAAGAGGACTAATATAAGCAGGGATGTTCATGTTATCTGTATAAAGATGAACATGGGCAAGATAAATGCCATTATGCAGAGTGATGAATACAGCAATATATTTGTTGATGATAAGGGATTTATTATTTCATCCAATGTACCCCAATATAACAAAAAAAGCCTGGATGAAGCAGATTTGGAAGAAATATATGACATGGGAAACGGCATCTATAACTATAGAAAAGGTAATTTTGAGAATGCCGTAGTTACAGCATTTATTCCTGAGGAAGGAAATTCTTATTTTAAGGTTATTACTTTTATAAACAACAGGCAATATTCACGATTCGTTTTTAATGCAATATTAATAAGCTCTATAATCATTATTCTGTCAATAATCATATCATTTAGCAGTCTCACGCTATTTTCAAGAAGTATTTTGCAAAAGTTCATGTTGGTAAAGCAATATATGCACAATGTGGCAAGGGGAAATTTTAATTATATCAAGATAGAAAATGAAGAAATAATCGAATTCGACAATTTATTCCATGACCTTGATACAATGTCGCATAGTTTGACAAACTTAATAAAACAAGTATATGATGTAACTAACCAGAAAAATGAAATAGCGTTAAAAAACGAAGAAATGAAGTTTAAGCTGTTAGCAAATCAGATTAATCCTCATTTTTTAATTAATACATTGGAAACTATCCGCATGAAAGCCTTTATTAACGGCGATAAGGATCTGGCAGACATAGTGAAATGTCTGAGCAGATTAATGAGATATAATCTTGAGATCAAGACAGCTGAGGTGGATCTTAATAAAGAAATAGAAAACATAGAGAATTATTTTGAGATACAGAAGTTCCGTTTTGGTGACCGTTTAAAATACAGTATTGATAAAGAAAACATGCCTCCCAATTACATGATTTTACCCATGTTAATCCAGCCTATAGTTGAAAATGCAGTTATTCACGGATTTGAAAAGACCAATAAGGATATGGAGATTAAGGTATACTTTGAGAAGGATGAGGAATATCTCAAAATTATTGTATATGATAACGGGTACGGAATATCAAAAGAAAGACTTGAAGAAATACATGAAAAATTGCAGACACTGGATGATATTAGCGGAAGCCATATAGGTTTAATGAATATCCATCACCGTTCACGTCTGTTTTATGGTGAAA
Source organism: Clostridiales bacterium (assembly GCA_012837605.1). Taxonomy (GTDB): domain Bacteria; phylum Bacillota; class Clostridia; order Lachnospirales; family Lachnospiraceae; genus Mobilitalea. Next base: position 10,528 of record DUQV01000040.1, read on the forward strand.
TGTATGGAATTGAAATAGATAGTGAACCGGACGCTTATACAAAGGTTATATTAAAACTCCCTTTATTTATGGACTAATAAGCTGAATTATTTCAGCTTACCCGGAAAGGAAGAATAATATGATACGCACTGTGATAATTGATGATGAACCGTTAATACGTGAAGGACTTAGTGTCGTTATTGATTGGGAAAGACTTGGATATGAAATAGTTGGAACGGCAGATAACGGCTATAACGGATACAATACAATAATTGAAACAAAAGCAGAGGTGGCCATTGTTGATATAATGATGCCGGATATGACCGGTTTGGAGTTGGTTGAGCTTCTAAAAAAGGATAATGTTAATTGTAAAATAATATTTCTGACGGCATACGCAGATTTTGAGTATGCTAAAAAGAGTATAGAGCTTGATGTCTGCTATTATCTGATGAAGCCGTTGGAAGAGAAAGAGCTTGAGGATAAGCTGCAGATTATTTCCGACATCATAAAGAAAGAGAAGAGAAATACCATCTTAACGAATGAGAAGATATTAGAAAAGCTTGTTCATGGAGACAAGGATATTATAGAGGGAATAAACAGCGGACAGTTTGATTCAATAAATATCAATTGGGACAGCTTCAGATTAGCAGTAATTCAGGCAGAAGAAACAGACAGTAAAGAGCTTTACAACAATTATGCAGCTTTGGATTTGGGCGACACAGCTGATAAATACTATAAAGGTACATATGTTTTTAGGCTGGACGGAAATATCGGAATTCTACTGCATGAAGAAAATGAATCTAAGATCTTCCGAGCGGTAACCATATTACAGAAGCATATTAAAAGAACATACAATATCACACCTTACATATATGTCGGTGATGCGGTAAATACAATTGATGAAATCGCAAACACCTATACAATTATAAAAAAATACATGCAGAATCGGTTTTTATACGGTTATAAGCAGATAGTACTGGCTAAAGCAGATGAATTTAAAAAAACTGAGGATGATATTGCGGTCAGGAAAATAAGAGCCGCTGATTTATATGATGCGGTTTGTCTTAATAATATCAAAGCCATTAATACAATGCTTGATGATTACAGAGAATATTTTATACACAACCGCTGTAATGAAGAGTATATTAAGCTGTCATATTATAATCTTTATAAGGATGTATATGTATTAATATGCAATCGTATACCCGAAATAGCGGAAGCCTCATCAGAAGAAACAGACCTGTTATCGCAATTTACGATGATGAACAGTCTGCAGGAGCTACATGGATTTATCAAATATAAGATACTGCTTTTGTCAGAAAAGATATCTTCAATAAATCTTAACACACCAATCAAAAAAATAATTGACTATATCGACAGAAATTTGGACCAGGATCTTAAAATTGAAAAGCTCGCAGAATTAATGCACTACAGCTGTAGTCATATGGGGAAAATGATAAAAGAGGAATTGGGCGAGAACTTCAACTCATACTTAAACCGCAAAAGAATCGAAAAAGCCAAAGAGTTATTACAGCAGGACATTAAAATATCTGAAGTAGCTGAAAAAGTGGGATACAAAAACAGCAACCTGTTCTTCACGTACTTCAAAAAAATAAACGGCTGCACCCCTCTGGAATACAAAAAATCAATAACCGAATAATCCGGATTCTCCATCTTAGTATCATATCAATAGAAATTGAATCAGACCAAAAAGGTGTTTCACTCACTTAAAGGGTACTATATATTCATACTTAAATCACATTTAAGAGAGAATATAGTGCCCTTTAAGTGCTTTGATACTTCATTATATTTATTATTTATTAGCGGATTTTTTACTTATTTGTATCGGATTTTTTAATTGTTTAAACAATGAACCAATAATATACTTAAGATGTAAAATGAATTGAAGATACAGACAATAAACAGATTCGGGGAAAGGAATAAATAATATGAAGAAAGTTACAGCATTAATTATTCTGGTTTGTTTCATTACAACTTCATTCATAAGCCCTTCCTATGCTATCGAACAACCTAATAATATACAAAAACTGATATTCGAGTATACTCTTAAGGAAAATGGTTATGAGGCTTACCTGGAAAAACACAGGGACAAACAAAGACCTGATAAGGAAATTATAATCGAAGGCGGAGATTATTCATATTCCCAAGGAGACAGCTTTGTTCTGGACAGCTATGAAGGTGTGGAAGGAAATCTGATTCAGACCTCAGAAAAAGGTTATGTAGAATGGAAATTCAACATAGAGGAGGCCGGACTTTATAATATAGAGATTACATATTTCCCCATAGAAGGCAGGAGATCTTCAATTGAACGGCAACTGCTGATTAATGGAGAAGTTCCGTTTAATGAAGCTAGGTTAATCACGTTCAGCAGAATGTTTTCAGATAAAACAGATATAAAACAGGATAATCAGGGAAATGACATCAGACCCAGTCAGGTTGAAAAACCCAACTGGAATAAATTTGTTTTAAGAGATTCTGAGCGGTTATTCCCGGAACCGTTAAAATTTTATTTTGATAAAGGTGTACAGACCATAAGGCTTGTTGGAATCAGAGAGCCTATGATAATACAATCAATTCGTATATTTAATCAAGAGGAATTACAAAGCTATAAGGATGTTAGTATCAGTTATGATATTGATCCGACCGTAGACGATTCTTATATTCAAATCATTCAGGCAGAAGATGCATACTTAAAATCAGATGCCACTCTATTTCCTTTATTTGACCGTTCCAGTTCAAAAACAGAACCCTTTGCTTATAATCAGATCAAACTAAATACAATAGGCGGATATAACTGGAGAAACAGCGGACAATGGCTCAGTTGGATAATATCGGTTCCTGAGGACGGATATTATAAGCTTGCTTTCAAATACCGCCAGAATTATTCTGTTGGATTACCTATAACAAGAGCATTATATATAGATGGAAATCAGTACTTTAAAGAAATGAATCAGGTTGAATTCTACTACGGTGCTGATTGGCAGATGAAGACAATTGGCGATGACAGTGAACCGTTCTTATTCTATCTGACGAAGGGTGACCATGAGGTTAAACTGGAGATAACTTTGGGAGCCGTATCTGATATCGTTAGAGACACCAATCAGGTAGCAGTAGATCTGTACAATCTGTATACAAAAATTGTTATGCTTACAGGAGCGGCACCGGACTATTACAGGGATTATCAATTAGAAAAAAAGCTTCCGGATATGCTTTCTATATTGGAAGAAAATCTTTTCATTCTTAGAGAGAAGATAGAAGAACTAAAGCTGATATCACAGGACAATGTGAATGAATCCAGTATTCTTGAGCAGTTGGCTTTTCAATTGGAGGATATGATTAAGGAACCTGATACCATACCCAGGAGAATTAAGAATTTTAGAGATAATATATCGAATCTGTCCACGTGGCTATTATCCGTTCGTGAAATACCTTTAGATTTGGATTATCTGGTTGTGGCTTCAAAGGATACAAAGCTTCCAAAGGTTAAAATGGGTTTCTTTGAAAGTATAATTTTTCATATAGTCAGCTTTTTTACTTCCTTTATCGTTGATTATGATACTCTTGGCAACATATATGAAGATGATGCCATTACTGTTTGGGCTATGATGAACAGAGACCAAGCTAATACACTTAAGGCTTTGATCGATGAGGAGTTTACGCCTCAGACAGGAATAAGTGTTAATCTGAGTCTGATCAATAACGAAAATATCATGCTGTTTTCAGCTGCTTCCGGAACCGGACCGGATGTTGCGATTAATGTTTCAAGATATATTCCTATGGACTACGGCATCCGGAATGCTTTGATAGATTTAAGTACGCTGGATGGCTTTGAGGATATGCGTAAGCAATTCGTAGATTCTGCATTTGTACCATATTCCTATGGCGATAAGGTGTTCGGACTGCCGACAACACAGACCTTCCCCATGCTGTTTGTCCGTACCGATATTATGGCGAACTTAGGATTGGAGGTTCCTGAAACATGGGATGAGCTTCATAAAGTCATCGGTATTCTTCAGGAGAATAATCTTCAATTTGCACCCGGATATCCATATGACTGTATGATACTTCAAAGTGACAGTGAGTATTACAGCAAAGACCTGACAAAGGTGTTGTTGGATTCTCCTGAGGGAATTGAAGTGTTTAAGCTCTGGACCAATCTCTATACACAATATGGAGTAGACGTTCATTATGATTTCTTTAACCGCTTTAGAACCGGAGAGATGCCTATAGGTATAGAAGATTATACGATGTATAACATGCTGGTTGTTGCGGCACCGCAGATAAAAGGACTGTGGAAAATGTACCTGCTGCCGGGAACGGTGAAGGAGGACGGAACCATAGATAAAACCGTTGCAGGCAATGGAACAGCCTCTATAATATTTAATTCCTCGCAGAAGACAGATCAGGCGTGGGAATTCCTAAAGTGGTGGATGAGTGTTGATGTTCAGGCTAAATACGGCAAAGAGATAGAAGCAATATTGGGAACAGCAGCAAGATATAACACCGCAGCAGTAGAAGCTGTCGGATATCTGGATTGGCCTCAGGAAGAATATGAAGTTCTTATGGAGCAATGGTCATATGTGGAGGAAATTCCATATATCCCCGGTAGCTATTATGTAGGCAGAAATATTGGAAATGCATTTAATGAAGTGGTAATAAACGGGGAGAATCCAAGAGAAACAATCGAAAAATATGTAATAGAGATGAATAAAGAAATAGAAAAGAAGTTAAATGAGCTTATCAGGAAATAGTATAGAATACGAAAATAGTAAGCTGAGAAGGGAATGAGCAAACCTGTGTATCAGATAAAAGAAAAATTACATAATAAGTACAATTTTAAACGGGTTTTCAAGGAAATAAAGCGTAAGAAAGTGTGTTATGCACTTATCGCTCCTTACCTGTTATTGTTCCTTGTTTTTACCGTGTTGCCTGTAATCATATCAATCGTACTAAGCTTTACGGAATACAATGTAATAGAAAAACCGAACTTTATCGGTTGGTCAAATTATATACAGCTGCTGCTTGATGACAGAGTATTCCTGATAGCTGTAAAAAACACCTTTATATTTGCCATCATTACAGGTCCGATAAGCTATTTTGCATGTTTAATTTTTGCATGGCTCATTAATGAATTAAGACCAAAGCTTCGGGCTTGGGTAACATTGATTTTCTATGCACCCTCAATATCGGGAAATGTGTTTCTGATTTGGACATATATCTTTGGTGGGGATGCGTACGGACTGATAAATTCAACATTGATGAAATGGGGATTCCTGAATGAGCCTATTTTATGGCTGCAGGATACAGCAATAAATTTGAAGGTTATTATGGTGGTACAGCTGTGGTTGAGTCTGGGAACAAGCTTCCTTGCATTCATGGGCGGACTTCAGGGCGTTGACAAGAGTCTGTATGAAGCAGGAGCAATGGACGGTATCCGCAACAGATGGCAGGAACTTTATTACATTACCCTTCCGAGCATGAAGCCGCAGCTGATATTCGGTGGCGTTATGCAGGTAACAGCATCCTTCGCTGTCAGTGATATATGTTCACAGCTTGCAGGCTTCCCAAGTCCGCTTTATTCAGCTCATACTATAGGATTACACATGATGGACTATGGAACTGTCAGATATGAGATGGGGTTTGCCTCTACAGTGGCTGTCATATTATTTCTGATTACTACTGTTACCAATAGTGTCATTAGAAAAGCGGTCAAAACGGATTGAAGCGGTAAGGAGAGTAGATATGAGTAAAATAAACATAAGAGCAGGAAGATTACCATTCAGCAAGAAGGGAATGCGGGAGGATGTAGGCAGAAGAAGCTACAGGTCCGCATGGGGAAATGCAATTATCGTACTGTTTATGGCTGTTATTGCATTTTTTATGGCTCTTCCATTGATATATACTATTTCGACTGCATTTAAACCGATTAACGAGCTGTTTTTGTATCCTCCCAGGTTTTTTGTAAAAAATCCGACATTAAAGAATATGAAGGATCTGTTTGCTACTATGAGCAGCTCCTATATACCGTTCAGCAGATATCTGTTTAATTCTTTACTGGTGAGTATTTTAGGTACGGCCGGTCATGTTTTTATAGTGGCTATGGCGGCATATGCATTTGCTAAGCATACATTTCCGGGAAGTAAATTCTTCTTTAACATGATTGTGTTTTCGCTGATGTTTTCCGGATATGTTACCGGAGTACCAAGATTTATCATAATGTCAAAGATAAAAATACTGGACACCTATTTAGCCTTGATTTTACCTATGATGGCAAGCAGTTTGGGACTGTATCTGTTAAAGCAGTTCATGGAGCAGATGATCGTTGCCGAAACATTGGAATCGGCCAGAATAGATGGAGCAAGTGAGTTTAAGATCGTATGGAACATTGTTATGCCCTGTGTGAAGCCGGGCTGGCTGACATTGATTCTGTTATCCTTTAAGGATTCATGGGGAGATATCAATTCTCCGTCTCTGTATATACAAACAGAAGGTCTTAAGACTCTGCCGCAGGCAATGTCTTATATACAGCAGGGCGGTATAGCCAGAATGGGAGCCGGTGCAGCCAATACACTGCTGATAATGCTGCCGCCCATATTAATATTCATTATTACACAAAGCAATGTTATTGAAACAATGAAATCTTCCGGTATGAAGGGATAAGATAAATACTTCAGTCAGTACAATGTTCTGTACATCAGTTTTATAAAGTTATAAAGGGAGGAAAAGGCTTGATAAAGATAAAAAGAAAAAAATATATACTGATAATTTTATGTCTGATGCTTTCATTTTTATCGATTCCTAATACCGCATATGCGGCTGAGCCTTATAAAAGCTATACCTATACAGCCCGTATGCAGGGAATTCCGTCCTTAAACGGATATTCGCCTGAGGAAGTATATGTAGGAGCTGATTTTGGTACAGACGGATTTAATGCTCCAAAGGATTTGAGATTTGATTCCGAGGGTAATTTATATATTGTAGATACAGGCAACAGCAGGATAATAAAATTAAACGGGGCATTGGAACTGGTGGCTGTCATAAACAGCTTTGACAATCAGGGAGAGAAAGATTTTTTCAATCAGCCTGAAGGCATGTTCATAACAAAAGAAGGAAATATCTATGTAGCTGATACTCAAAACAGCAGAGTAATTAAATTTGATTCTGAATTTAATTTACTGAAAACACTTGACAAACCTGATATGGGTGGGCTTTCAACAACAGAGGAATATAAACCGCAGAAAGTAGCTGTAGATGATTCTGAGCGGATATTTGTTGTTTCGGCAGGATCTATTGAAGGTCTGATACAGATAAGTCAGGAAGGAGATTTTATTCGTTTCTTTGGAAGCAATATAGTAAAACCCGATTTCTTTGAACTTGCGCTAAGAAAATTCCTGACTAAAGAGCAGCGTGAAAAAAGAATGATTTTTCTGCCGACAGAATATTCGAATGTCATTGTAGATAATTCCGGCTTTTTAATGACAACGACATTGAATGTTTCGATTGATGCTGTTAAGCGTTTGAATTCAAAGGGCAGTAATATTATGCGCCATGATGGAAGAACAGGTGACGAATATGGAGATGTTACCTATGAATGGAGAGAGACCAAGCCTCAATTTGTTGATTTGGTTATAGATGAGTATGACAACATGCTGTGTTTGGACAGAACAAGCGGCAAGATTTTTCAGTATAATTCCTTTGGTGATTTATTGTTCCAATTTGGAGGAAAAGGATCTGCAAAGGGTCTGTTTCAAAGCCCTTCTGCAATTGAACATAAAGATAATAAAGTATATGTGTTAGATGAGCGTAACAATGACCTTACGGTTTTTGTAACAACTGATTTTGGTGAAAAGGTACTGATAGCCAATGCCCTTTATATTGCAGGAAGCTATGAGGAATCATTAGAGCCTTGGCAGGAAGTCATACGCATGAATTCAAATTATGATTTGGCATATAAGGGGATAGGAAAAGCATTATTCAGAATGGGCAATTATAAAGAAGCCATGAAGAATTTCAAGCTTGCTTACTCATACAAAGATTATTCTAAAGCAAAGGCTGAGTACAGAACGCAGGTTTTGAGGGAGAATTTCTCACTTATAGTGATAATTATAATAGCCGTTATTATAGCAATCAGATTACTGTTCCGGTGGCTGCACAAAAAGAACATATACATAAAAAAGATAATTGAAGGCTATGATTTTCGAAGGGGGGAAGTCAGATGAAGGAAACACTAAAGACAATGTTATATTCTCTTCATGTAATATTTCACCCTTTTGACTGCTTTTGGGAAGTGAAACACCACAAGAAGAATACTTTTGCAGCAGCTAATATTTTATTAGGTATATATTGCGTTTTAGTAACAATAAGCAATCAGACAACCGGATTTTTATTCAATTTTAGTATGCCTGAGGAACGAAATGTATTTGTTGATATTATATCCATAATACTTCCTATAATGATATGGTCCGTGCTTAACTGGGCACTAAGTACTCTTCTGGACGGCAAAGGCACAATGAAACAGATATGGATTACGACCATATATGGCATGACACCGATGATTATATCGGTAATACCCTGTATCATCATAAGTCAGGTTCTTACACTCGAAGAAAGTTTGTTTTATTCGGTGTTTATGAGCGGAATGTCCTATTGGAGTCTTATATTAATATTATTGGGGAATATGGTTATACATGAGTATACACTTGGAAAGACCATATTAATAGCCTTATTTACGCTGATTGGATTTGTTGCAGTCGTATTAATATTCATTATATTTTTAAGTACATTTCAACAATTGATAATATTTATCAATACAATATATGCAGAATTTAAGTATCGATTGTAATGCAGCCTGAAAGGAGAGGACTAAATGGCAGGTAAAAATAAATGTAAATTTGCGATATTGATATTTTGTATCCTAATTATCTTTTCAGTATTACAAAACAAAGATACTGTGTATGCAGCGGATAATTATAAATTAATCACCTCAAACAACAGATATAACTTATATTTTGATGAAGAGACAGCCAATGTAAAATTTGAGGATAGGATAACGAATACCACCTGGACTACATTTCCTGAAGATTGGGAAGAGGATACAATGTCAAAAGGAGCGGTGCGGGAGAATATCGCAGCTCATATATTACTGGATGTATATGGTAAAAGTGACAACATGGCGGTTGTAAATTCATATACACAGGGTGTAAAGAAGAAGCAATTTTCATATGAAGCTCTGGAACAGGGTCTTGCCATTACCTACAACCTAAAAAATATTGGCGTTAATATAACCATTGAATTTCATCTTACAGACACCGGATTTAAGGTGATTATACCATCGTCAGAAATTGAGGAAAACAAGGACAGTATTATATCAAATATAAGCATTCTTCCTTTCTTCTTTACCGGTAAAAAGGGTGAGGATGGATATCTGTTCGTTCCTGACGGATGTGGCATGCTGGTTAGATTTACTGACAACTTTTCTTTATACAGGAATGTAACCAAGCCGGTTTATGGAAGAGACTACGCCACTAATATCCCGTCAAGCCAGCTTATTGAAGAAAATTATCTGCTGCCGGTGTACGGAGTCAAAAATGAGGATAAGGGAGCCTTTGCAATAATTGAAAAGCCGGATGCCAGAGCATCGATAACAACCGGCGTAGCAGGGTTTATGTACAACAGATTCCGTAATTACTGCACGATTTCCTATAGGGAAAGAAATGAAATAGCCATTAAAAACAATGTCGGACTGGAAACAACCTATCCAAGGTGGTCTGAGGCTGTCAGCGGGAATATAGAGGTATCCTATTATTTGTTGACAAAGGACATGTCTGATTATTCTGATATGGCCAGAATCTATCAGGATTACCTTGTTGAGAATATGGGATTAAAAAAGAATGTTTCTGATAAGGGAGCTTTAGATTTAACACTGATAGGCTCTGTTAAGATGAGAAAGTCATTTTTAGGTATTCCCATTACCATGAATGTACCTCTTACAACCTTTAAGCAAGCCAAAACAATCATTACATCCTTACAAAATCGCGGTGTTGATAATATTAACATCAGATATCTGGGATATAACAAAAACGGATATTTGGATCAGTGGACAGGAAAAGTCAGACCGGCAGGGAAGCTGGGCGGAACAAAAAATCTTAAAAATCTGATAGCTTTCAGCATGAAAAACAATGTTAATCTGTTCCTTTCAGGAGAACTGATTCAGGTCTATAAATCCGGAAATGGTTTTTCCATCAGCAAGCATGCGGTAAGAACTATCAGTAATGCAGTGTTACAGGTATTTAACTACAGCAATATTACCGGAAATCTGCTTAGGGGAAACGGTACAAGATACCTCACTTCACCAAAATTCTATGTGGACGCATTCAAGGGCTTTTTAAAAGGTTTGGTAAAGCTTTCTGCCAACAGCGTCGCATTTGAAGATGTGGGTACAACCATTTATTCCGACTATAATAAAAATTATAACATTACAAGAGATGAATCAAAGGACTATATCCTGGAGGCTCTGGATATTCCTGAAAGTATCCGAAATGTTATGTATACCGGCGGAAATGCATATGTGCTTGGAACTGCCACGCATTTAGCAGATGTTCCTTTATACGGAAGCAACAGTCAGATTACCGCTGAATATGTTCCGTTCTATCAGATGGTTATACACGGATATATTAATTATTCGGGAAAAGCCTTTAATTACAGCAGTAATCACAAAAAAGACCTGCTTAAAACAATAGAATATGGTGCGAACATCCATTTCATAGGAATATATGAGGAATCATCCAAACTTAAAAATTCCAAGATAAATTATATTCTGAGTGCATGTTATAAGGATTGGATAGATGAAGCTTCTGAGATGTACAGGAAGATTTCCATTGCTTATGACGGCATCTACAATAAAAGAATGATTGACCATTACAAGCTGGATCACAATGTATATGTAACTAAATATGAAGGCGGAATCAGTACTATTGTAAACTATAATGATTACAATTACGTTGTTGACGACAAGATAACAGTAAATGCAATGGATTTTATGATTGTGGAGGGGGGGAGTAAATTTTGAAAAAGAGAAACTTTTCATTAAGTAAGAAGAGGGCACTATGGGGAAGATTATTTGTTTATCCATGGGTTATAGGCTTTATACTGTTTCTTATGATACCCTTTATTCAATCCTTCAGATACTCCTTCAATGAGATTACAATAACTAGGACAGGTTTAAAATTAGAACATATAGGCTTGGGTAACTTCAAGAAAGCACTTGGAACGGATCCGAATTTTATTCCGACATTTATAAGTACACTCCGGACTACAGCTGTAGAAGTTCCCTTGATAATAATATTCAGCCTTTTTATGGCAGTACTTCTTAATCAGCCATTTAAAGGAAGAACCATAGTAAGAAGTATATTTTTCTTACCGGTTATAATTACGTCCGGTGCTCTGCTTGCCCTGATAGGAGCGGATATATCCACTAACATGAGCGGTGGCTCAACAGGAGGAGCCTCCGGTGGAATGCCCATGCTGCAGGCTATTAACTTTGAACAGGTGTTTAATAATCTGTATTTGGGTAAGGGTTTGTCGGACTTTCTGAAACTTATTATTGATAAGGTATACGTAATTATATGGAAGTCAGGGGTGCAAATAGTTATATTCCTGGCAGGACTGCAGTCAATATCAAAAGCTTTATATGAGAGTGCAAGCGTAGAAGGGGCTACTGCGTGGGAATCATTTTGGAAAATTACATTTCCGATGATATCACCGATTATGCTGGTAAATATCGTATATACGCTGATTGATTCCTTTACTGACAGCAGTAATGAAACCTTGGAGTATATTTATACTGTGATATACCAGAATGTTGATTATGGTTTTAGTGCAGCCATGTCGTTTATATACTTTTCAATCATTCTGGGAATTACCGGTATTATTGTATTCTTAATGTCGAGAAAAGTATTCTATATGAACGATTAAAGGAGGTGGGATAGTGTTGGCAATATTAGGCAGAAGGTCAAAACCAAAGATAATCAAACCAAAGATGAGATTTTCCAAGCAAAGCTTAAAAATCAGATTAAATAAAGGTTTTTATAAATTTTTAAGAACAATCTTGTTTTTGGGGTTAATATTTATTCTTCTGTATCCGGTTATATATATATTTTCCACCAGTATAAAGAGCGAAGCCGATATGTTTGACCCGACAACCATCTGGGTTCCGAAAGAGCCTACCATTCAGACCTATAAAGATGCTTATGATGCCATGGGTTATTGGGAAGGCTTTAGGAACAGTCTCATGATTGCCGGCTTATCAATGATTTTTCAGCTAATAAGCTGCTCCTTTATCGGATATGGATTCGCAAGATTGAGATTCAAAGAAAGTAAATTCATATTTGCAGTAGTATTACTGACTATGATAATACCGCAGCAAATTATCATTACGCCACAGATAATGATGTATAAGAATTTTGATTTGTTCGGTTTGCTTAAATTATTTGGCATGAAACAGCTGAACCTTTTGGACAGCTATGCTCCGTTTATTTTACCCGCCATACTGGGAAGCGGTATAAGAAGCGGTTTGTTTATCTATTTGTTCCGACAGTTTTACAGAGGTATGCCTAAGGAATTGGAAGATGCGGCATATGTCGATGGCTGCACTCCCATAGGAGCGTACTTAAGAATAATGTTTCCGAATGCTGTGCCTGTAATTGTTTCCGTATCGTTATTCTCATTCGTATGGCATTGGAATGATACCTTCGGTCCAACCATGTTTTTGACAAAGATGAGCAAATACCCACTCTCCTTAAAGATGGTAAATATTGTCGGTATGATTACTCAGAGCTCCCAAATCTCGGACTTAACGTATATTATTCCTACAAAATATGCAGGAATAGCTTTAGCGATTTTTCCGTTGATAATACTGTATGCTTTGGGGCAAAAGTACTTTGTTGAGAATCTGGACAGAAGCGGAATAGTCGGATAGTTTCTATATAGTATAACTGCATTTGCAGATGCTATTTGAATTTATAAAAAAGGGAGGATGATATAATGAAAAAAATTCTGGCGTTATTATTAACCGTTGTTTTGGTTATCAGCCTATTATCAGCATGTGGTGGAGGCAGCAGCACTGACGATAATGGAAGCAGCAAAGTAAATGGTATTGCTGATGAAAACGACAGCTCCAATGGTGATACATCAAATGAGGTACCAAGTGATACCCCATTCCTGACAAGAGACGATTATAGTATCTACAAAGATAAATTTGCAGGAGAGACTCTAACCATCTGGACATGGTGGGATATGAGTGAAGATGAAATTGAAGCCTGGGAGCAATTTGAGGAATTAACCGGTGCAAGTTTGGATTGGGTTATTGTTGCATGGGCTGAATATCAGGAAAAATTAATATCCGGTGTATCGGCAGGTACCGGTCCGGATATAGCATACTTTGGTCCTGAGGCTATGCCTACTTATGTTAAGAAAAATATTATTCTACCGGTTTCTGATTATGTTGACCTTGAAAGACCGGCATTTACAACCTATAGCCCTCAGATTAATAAAATACTTGATTTCTTCACATTGGACGGTAAGATATATGCTTTAACCGATCTTGGATCTAAGTCACACAAATTATATTATCGCAAGGACTTACTGGAAAATGCGGGCTTGGAGGATCCGTATGATTTATTCGTAAATGGCGAATGGACTTGGGATAAATGGTTTGAGCTTATGGAAGATGTAACAATGGATCTTGATGGAGACGGAGAAATCGATGTTTGGGGATTTGACGCATGGATGGATATTACACAATTCGTATATACAAATGGAACGGATTTTGTAATAGACGGTAAATTCGCTGTCAATACACCGGAGTTTATTGAGGCATTGGAATACTACAGAAGATTAAGAGAACCTGATTATATTTGGAAGCCTTGGGAAGAAGGCAAGGATCCGCAGATCAATCTGATCTCAGGCTCTACAGCGTTTAATTATTGGGGATATTGGGAGATAGATAACTTAAGAGAGAATATTGGTGATAATCTTGGCTTTGTTCCTTTCCCGAAGGGACCTTCAGCCAAATCAGATATGGCGGATTACTATGATTCAACAGTATGCGGTTTGGCAGCAAGCTCTCAGAATCCTGAGCTGGCAGGACTATGGCTTGAATACGTAAGAACACCGGAATCTTTGGAAGCTTGGGAAGAAAAGCAGGAGATACAGAGACAGCTTGACATAGAAAAATACGGTTCCGAGGAATTGGTAGAGCTGGCATATTACATGGGATCAGAGGCTGTTATTGATGCGTCGCCATCATATCCGGGTCTAAAGACTGTAATTGACAGTATTGTAAACGACAGGGAAAAATCCGTGACACAGGCGGCTAACGAGTATCTGGCAGCCGGACAGGCAATCATAGATGAAATACTGAGCGGAAAGTAATATGTGTATAATAATAAGCTGTATTCATTAGTATAGGTATTATTATGTAAGAGTGAAATGTCAGCTGTACATTTCACTCTTCTTATGAAGAAGTAATGATTAGGTTGGTATGTATGGAGGAAGTATGCAAATGAAAAGGTATTTAGTTATTTTGGCAGCAATATTCATGCTGCTGGCAGTCGGCTGTTCTGACCAAAACGCAGATAAACCGGATGAATTGCCGGAAAGCGGGACGGTTTCAGATACTGCCTCGCAGGATAGCGGCAGCGATAATGTTTCTGTTGAGAATAATGAGCAGCACAAGGAAGACGTGACTGACACTTTATGGAGTGAGCCGGGAATTATGCGTGATATGAGTTCTTATGATATTGTAATGGATATGGGATTGGGCTGGAATCTGGGTAATACCTTTGATGCATGTGGTGATTGGATACCCGGCGGAGTAAGTACACATGAAACGGCATGGGGAAGTCCGATTACTACAAGACCGATGTTTGAGAATCTTCGGGATATGGGATTTCGCAGTGTAAGAATACCTGTAGCCTGGTCAAATCTAATGAAGGAAGATTATACCATATCCACGTTATGGATGGATCGTGTGGAAGAGGTCGTAAATTATGCCCTTGACAGCGGATTATATGTGGTTCTTAATCTTCATTGGGACGGCGGTTGGATTGCAAACTTCTCAACAGATTTTGATGAAACCATGAAAAAATATACCAGGATATGGGAGCAGGTTTCCGAGCGTTTTAAAAACTATCCTGATTATTTGATATTAGAATCAATGAATGAAGAAGGTCATTTTGATGATATATGGAATCGGTACAGTAATTATAAAGAGGAAGATAAGATAAGGGCTTATGATTTATTAAACGAAATCAATCAGACATTCGTGGATATTGTCCGCAGTTCAGGTTCTAACAATGAACAGCGTCATTTATTGATTGCAGGATATTCAACCGATATTGATTTGACTGTTGACCCGGCCTTTAAGATGCCCGAAGATCCTGCCGGCAGGCTTATGATATCGGTACACTATTATACCCCTTCAACCTTCACCATATTGGAGGAAGATGCCGACTGGGGCAAGGCTGTATCCTCATGGGGCACCGATGAAAAGGATTATCAGAGAATAAAGGATGATTTTGAGAAGATGAAGGTTCGTTTTCATGATCAGGGCTATCCTGTTATTGTAGGAGAATATGGTGCGACTAAGGTTAATAAGGATCAGGACAGTGTAAGAAATTATATTACTGCGGTTGCCAAAACCGTATATGAGATGGATATGTGCCCTATGCTGTGGGATGCCAGTGCCCATTACAACAGATTACTCGGAACCTTTAGGGATGAACAACTGCTTAAAAATCTTCAGGAAATAATGGAAACAGGAAGATAAGTGTCAAAAAAATATACAAAAAAACGGAATATTATGATATTATTAACTTGATACCGATAAAAGCCACAGATTTTCCGGGGGAGGGAACATGTATAAGGTTTTTTTAGTAGAAGACGAAATAACCATAAGAGAGGGTATCAAGAATAAAATACGCTGGGAAGACGAAGGTTTTAAAATCGTTGGAGATGAGAGTGACGGGGAATTAGCATATCCGCTTATAATTAAGGAACAGCCGGATATCTTGATTACAGACATCAGAATGCCATTCATGGACGGTCTTGAGCTGTGCAAATTATTAAGAAAGGACATGCCGCAGCTCAAGATTATTATTGTAAGCGGATACAGTGATTTTGGATATGCACAGCAGGCTATTGATATCGGTGTAAATGAATATCTGTTAAAGCCTATAACATCAACCAAGCTGCTTGCTGCCGTTAAAAATGCTGCTTCGGCAATTGAAAAGGAACGTAGAGAGAAACAGATACTGGAGCAGTATCAGCAATTAGTATATGAGAAACAGGGGGAGAAAAGAAAAGAATTCTTCAATGCTTTAATCAGTAAGAAAATGTCTCTGTCACAGATTGTCGAACAGGAGAAGGAACTGGGCATCAATATGGTGGCCAGTGTATTTTGCATTATACTGTTTCAATTCAGAATGCATGAAGATATGTATGAATACTCGAATGAGATAGTGCAGTGTGAGATAAAAATGATGGATATTTTGGGGAAATACAGTAATGTGAAAGTATTTGAACGTGATATAGATGGCTGGGCTTTTATCCTTCTGGGTGAGGATGAAAAGCAGATTAGGGATCTAACTGATGAATTGTGTAATCTTTTGATAAGAATCTGTGATAACAAGGTACACTATTTTGGGGGGATAGGAAGACCTGTTCACCGAATCCGCGACCTGCAGCAGTCATATCGTGATGCTAACAGTGCATTTTCTCTTAGGTATTTTGATATCACAGATCAGTTTTTATCTTATAATGATGTACGTGATATAAAGGCACAGATTGTAAACAGAGTCAATGTCAGCGAGATGAACCTGGAGAATCTTGACAGGAAGCTGTTGGAGGATTTCTTAAAGAGGGGCACTGTTAATGATATAGATGAATTCGTAGACAGCTATTTTGACGGTTTCGGTACTAAAGCCATGAACTCTGCTTTATTCAGACAATATATAATAATGGACGTATATTCTGTTATTACAAAATTTTTAAAGAGTCTTAATTGTCCGAAGGAGAAAACAGACGGCTTTATTAAAAGCATGAATATAGCCTCAGAGCAGCTTTACAGATTGAGTGACTGCAGCAAATTTTACAGGACAATTCTTAAGAAGGCGATTGATATACGGAATAAAAGCAGCTTAAAGCGATATGCGGGGCTTATTGAGCAGGCAAAGGAATATATGCATCAAAACTATGCAATGAGTGATCTGTCTCTTGATAAGGTTGCATCAACTGTTAATGTCAGCCCTAATTATTTCAGTACACTTTTTAATCAGGAAACAGGAATGACGTTTATTGAATATCTGACAAATATCCGTATGGAAAAAGCGAAGGATTATTTAAGATGCTCTGCCAATAAGATTACTGAGATAGGATATCTGGTAGGATATCAGGATTCCCATTATTTCAGCTACATATTCAAGAAAACACAGAACTGTACCCCATCGGAATACAGGCTGTCGGGTAAAGGTGAGGAATGAATAATATCAACAGTAAAAAGCAAATTAAATACCCGTTAAGATTTAAGCTCTTCATGGTAGCCGCTGTCATCATCGTTCCGATGATTATTCTGGCGGTTTATCAGATGGCAGCTCTTCATAACTATAGTACTGCATACGATGCAATAGTACGAAGGATTACCTCTGCGAACAATTACAACCTAAATTTCAAAGAGGAAATGGATGAAAGTATGTATAAGATTGTTGTAGAATCAGTAACCTTCGATGAGATTGATGAGAACAGTGATTTGATAAATCCTTATACTCTGATAGAAGATGCCGAAGAGAATTTCACGAAGCTTCAGGAGATAACCTCCAACAGAGACAGCTTAGACTGGATCAAACGAATCCTGCTTAATCTTGATACACTAAAGGACAGAATCAATGAAATACGTGAAAATCTCAAGGAAACAGGAAATTATGAGAAAAATATTGAGATGCTTGAATCTGATATCTATATTCTGACCGAGCTGTTTCAGGAAGAGATACAGTATTATATTTATTATGAAACACAGAATCTTGAAGCTATAAGACAGAGCCTTGACGAGCAGGTAGCCAAAGTTATATTGACAATGATTGTAGCACTCACCTCTATCATAATTGCATCTGTGTTGGTTAATATTCTTGTAACCGACAGTATTACAAAACCGATAAGGATGCTGTGCAGCAAGACAGCTATGGTTGCAAAGGGAGATTTTACAACCAGAACCACATGCGATAATCATGATGAACTGGCTATTTTGTCCGACAGGTTTAACGATATGACAATCAAATTAGAGCAGCAGGTAAAAAGCATCAAGCTGGAACAGGAAAATTTAAGATATATGGAATCAAAGCTCCTACAGACACAGATAAATCCTCATTTCTTATATAATACATTGGACACAATTATTTGGCTGATAGAGGTTGAGAAAAGCAAAGAAGCAATAGACATAGTAGTAGCTCTATCTGAGTTTTTCAGAATTGTCGTAAGCAAGGGAAAGGATTTTATTACGATTCGGGAAGAGGAGATACATATTAAGAGCTATCTTCAGATACAGCAATCGAGGTATAAGGATATCTTAACCTATGAGATTAACATACCTGAAGAACTGTATGCATATCAGATACTGAAGCTGACACTGCAGCCGATTATCGAGAATTCATTATATCATGGTATTAAGAAGCAGAGAGCAAAGGGTAAGATAACAGTAACCGGTGATATTAAGGATGATGTCATATACTTTCATGTGATTGATAACGGAGTTGGAATGGATGAAGAGGAACTGAATGCCTTAAGAAAAGAAATTGAGCTGCCCGGAAGTAAACAGAGTACAGGCTTCGGACTCGCTAATGTAAATAAGAGAATTAAGCTTATTTATGGGAATGACTACGGGCTTAGCATACAGAGTAAAAAGGGAGAAGGTACGGATATTATGATCAAATTCCCCGCAAGGTTGATGGAGAATAAGGGAATCGAGGTGGGCTATGAATAGAAATCATAAGATTTTGGTATGGATTATCTTTATCTGCCTGTTTGTTCTGTCAAGCTGCAGTCTGAACCCATTGAAGGATCTTCAAAGCATTGAAACAGATAACACTGATGATATAGATTCTGATCTGATTATTGTAGGCTTCTCACAGCTTGGTTCAGAATCGGACTGGAGGACAGCAAATACAAAATCCATTCAGAATGCTCTTACTAAAGAAAATGGTTTTTCGTTGATATTTGCAAACGGAAGACAGAAGCAGGAAAACCAGATAAAGGATGTAAGAAGCTTTATATTTCAGGAGGTTGATTACATTGTAATTGCACCTGTAACAGAAAACGGATGGGATACGGTGCTTACGGAAGCAAAGGAAGCCGGTATACCTGTGGTTATTGTAGATAGAATGATTGATACAAAGGATGAAAGCCTTTATATTGCCTGGGTGGGTACGGATAAATATGAAGAGGGAGTTAAGGCCGGACTATGGCTTGAAAAACACCTAAAAGAGCAAAACAGTAAGAACAATGTTTTGAATGAGGAAGGTACGGTATCTGATGAAACAGAAAACCATGAAGACACGGCAGATAATGCAGAAGATTCGGATACTGTAAATATTGTTGTGCTTGAAGGCACCTTGAATTCAACAGCTCAGTTAGGACGCTCGAAGGGCTTTGAGGATGTAGCAAAACATAACGATAATTGGAACATCATTGCAAAGGAAAGCGGTGAGTTTACCAAAGCAAAGGGCAAGGAAGTAATGATAAAATTTTTGCAGGAGCATGATGATATTGATGTTTTGGTCTCTCAAAATGATGACATGACATTTGGAGCTATTGAAGCCATACATGAAGCCGGACTGACCTGTGGTGTTAACGGAGATATTACGATCATATCCTTTGATGCGGTATCAAAGGCTTTTGATATGATGGAAGCAGGTTATATAAATGTTGTTATCGAATGTAATCCTCTGCAGGGACCGCCTATAGCGGATATAATTACACGTTTGGAGAAAGGAGAAAAGGTTCCTAAGATAACCTATGTGGAAGGACAGGTTTTTGAAGCTGAGAATGCCGGTAGAGACCGTATAGGACGGACATACTAAAAATCGGAAGAAATCAAACAATAATCATATGAATCCTAACCATTAACATTTTATAATCTCAAATTCAGTAAAAATGACTACCATGGCAGTAATAATTTCCGTATTATTTCTATTTACCATTGAATATACTTGGAAATGTAAACAAGTATATTCAATTTTTTTATGGGAGGAAAGTAATATGAAAAAACTGTTTTCTGTTGTACTGGTTTTAATGATTATGCTTTCTTTGGCTGCTTGCGGCAAAGACAGCAAAACCACAGGCAAAAAGGACAAAAAAATTACAGTTGGGGTTGTACAGACTAATGCTAATGAATCTGACTGGCGTACAGCTAACACAGACTCACTTAATAATGCATTTAAGGAAGCCGGATTTGAGACAAAAATGGTTTTTGGTGAAGGTGATCATGCAAAACAGATTTCACAGGCACAGCAGCTTATTCAGGAAGAGGTTGACTATCTCGTAGTACTGGGTCTTCAGTCTGCAGGCTGGGAGGATGTGGCAAAGGCAGCTAAGGAAGCCGGAATACCATTTATTATGGCAGACCGTAAGCTTGATTTGTCAGAGGATCTCTATACCGCAATGGTTTGCTCAGACTTTGAAGCAGAAGGTAATAAGGCTGTTGAATGGCTTGAAAAACAGGCACTTTCTGATGTCAAAATTGTAGTACTTGGCGGTGATACCGGTTCTTCCGCACAGCTTGGCCGTTCCAAGGCTATTGAAGAAGGCGCTGCCAAAAACGGCTGGGAAATCGTATTCAACCAGAACATGAAGGGTTGGGACGAAACCCTTGCAAAACAGGCTGTTGCCGATCTTATAGCTTCCGGTACCGAATTTAATGTAGTCTATGCAGAGAATGATAATATGGCTCGTGGTGCCTGCGACGCTATGAGTGCTGCCGGAATCACTTACGGTAAGAACGGGGATGTTAAGGTTATAGCATTTGACGCAAATAAATGGGCTCTTGAGAAGGTTCTCGCAGGCGAATTCAATCTTGATGTAGAATGTAATCCTCTTCATGGACCTCGTATTGTAAAACTGATTAATCAGCTTGAAGCCGGTGAAAAAGTTGAAAAGAACGCTTATGTTGATGAGGAAGTATTTGACTGTGATACCATCACAAGA
This sequence comes from Clostridiales bacterium, assembly GCA_012837605.1. Taxonomy (GTDB): domain Bacteria; phylum Bacillota; class Clostridia; order Lachnospirales; family Lachnospiraceae; genus Mobilitalea. Next base: position 31,777 of record DUQV01000040.1, read on the forward strand.
GAGATTGTTGATGCACGAAGCTATTAATATGATAAATGTTTCAGCTTAAAACCTCTCCTTTTTAAGAATACATATTAGGATAGTGTAAATCGAAATGCGCGGCGCCGATTATGTGGATTATGTTCGCAGATTCCAGCACCGCGCATTCTATGATATGAAGCTTAAACATATTATCATAACTGATTGGAGGTTTGAAGGATAACTATGCAGGAAGCATTACTTACTATGCAAGGGATTTATAAAAGCTTTCCCGGAGTACGTGCATTACAGAACGTAAGCTTCACTTTAAAAGAAGGTGAGATCCATGCCCTGATGGGTGAAAACGGTGCAGGAAAGTCAACCTTAATTAAGGTTTTGACCGGAGTATACACGAAGGATGCCGGTGATATATATTTGAGGGGACATTATAAGCCGGTAAATATAAAATCGCCCCAAGAAGCACATAAGCTTGGGATAAGCACTGTGTATCAGGAAATCACATTATGCCCGAATCTGACGGTAGCCGAGAATCTGTTTATTGGAAGGACAGATGATGTATTCGTTAATTGGAGAAAAAACAACAACAGAGCCGCAGAGATTCTGGAGGGACTTAAGATACCTGCCAAGCCGACACAGCAACTGTCTAACTGCTCCATAGCAGTTCAACAGATGGTAGCGATTGCCCGTGCTGTCGATATGGACTGCAAAGTATTGATTCTGGATGAGCCTACATCATCTCTTGACGAACAGGAAGTGGCTAAGTTATTTGCTTTGATGCGTGAACTTAAGGGCAGAGGAGTCGGAATAATATTTGTAACTCATTTTCTTGAACAAATGTATGAGATATGCGATAAAGTTACTGTCCTGCGAGGCGGTGAGCTTGTTGGTGAATATATGGTATCGGAATTGCCCCGTGTTGAATTGGTTGCCAAGATGTTGGGTAAGGAACTGGGAGATCTGGCCGGTATACATAATGAAGCGAAAGCTTGTAAAGATGAATCTAAGACGGTAATAATTGAAGCAGAAGGTCTGTCTAGTACTTCCGGCATAAAACCATTTGATTTCAAAGCATACAAAGGTGAAGTAACAGGCTTTGCGGGATTGCTTGGCTCGGGAAGAAGCGAATGTGTGCGTGCTATTTTTGGTGCAGACAAAGTAATAAAAGGAAAACTGCGGATTAAGGGTGAGAATGTCAATATTACATCACCTATAAAAGCCATGAAAAAGGGAGTCGGTTACCTGTCCGAGGATCGAAAGAGAGACGGAATAATTGGTGATTTGTCGGTACGGGAGAATATCATACTTGCCCTGCAGGCTATGAGAGGATTTTTCAGACCGTTCACTAATGCTCAGGCACAGGCTTTCGCAGAAGAATATATAAAGATACTCGGTATTAAAACCGCTTCAATCGACACCCCGGTTAACTCTCTGTCAGGAGGAAATCAACAAAAGGTAATTCTTGCACGATGGCTGCTCACTCATCCGGATTATCTAATTCTTGATGAGCCTACACGCGGAATTGATATAGGCACGAAAGTAGAGATTCAAAAGCTTGTATTAAAGCTTGCATCTGAAGGCATGAGCATCACATTTATATCCTCGGAGATTGAGGAGATGCTTCGTACATGTTCAAGACTTATAGTCATGCGTGACTTGTACGTGGTAGGCGAATTGGAAGGTGACGACATGACACAGGATAAAATCATGTATACAATAGCGGGGGTGAGTGATACAAAATGAGTAAGAATAATAACAGGAAGCTTGACACAAGCCGGTTAGTACCATTTATTAAACGGCTTATCAGACACAGATTGTTTATTCCTATAGCTTTTCTGGTATTTCTGCTGTTAATAAATATATTTATCAAACCGGGTTTTCTAAAGATCGGATTAGGAAAAGACAGCAGCGGTAATCCGGTTTTGATAGGTAATATAGTAAACATCTTAAATAATGCAACAGAGCTTGTTATACTTGCAATTGGTATGACATTGGTAACAACCTGTTCAAGAGGTCAGGACATAAGTGTTGGCTCTACTATTGCGATTGTCGGGGGAGTTGTTATGCGTGTGTTATGCGGAAATGAAACCCAGCCTGTGGATTTAAAGGCTCCGATAATTGTTGCATTTATACTTGGCTGTCTTGCAGGAATGGCCTGTGGTGTATTTAATGGTATTCTTGTTTCAAAGTTTAATATTCAGCCTATGGTGGCAACACTTATTCTGTTTACTGCAGGTCGCTCAATAGGCTCTATGGCTATGGGAGGGCTAAAGCCTAAGGCTGTGGCCAGCTTCGGATATTACGGAAATTTTATTCCGGGCTTTCCAATACCGACACCGATACTAATTACTGTGGTTGTTATTGTTATAACATATATCGCATTGAAAAAAACAAACCTCGGATTGTATACCCGTGCCGTAGGTATAAATGATAAATCCTCAAGACTGAATGGTCTGAACCCTGCAAGAATAAAGCTTATGGCATATGTTATTATGGGCCTGTGTGTAGGTATAGCAGGCTTTGTTCAATCAAGCAGGGTACAGACGGTCAATCCTTATACTATAGTACCCGGCATTGAGATGGATGCAATATTGGCAGTTGCCCTTGGAGGCAATTCATTAGGAGGAGGAACACTTAATATTCCCGGTTCGATAGTCGGAGCATATACCATACAGACACTGACATCGATGCTGACAACACTTAATGTCAATACGAATGCCGTACCGGTCTTTAAGGCTGTAATTATCATTA
>DUQV01000041.1 GCA_012837605.1 Clostridiales bacterium
ATATTTCAGCAGATGGAATATACAGGACAGAATATTAGAATTTGACGTATCCAGTGCAACGGTTGATTTGGCAGCCAAAGCAGTAGGATGTGTGGCTGAGAGAATTGCAAAAACACTGTCTTTTATGGTTAACGGGAAGGGTATTCTTATCGTAACTGCCGGTGATATGAAGATAGATAATCCAAAATATAAATCCCAATTTGGCACCAAGGCTAAGATGATGAGTCCTGATGAAGTCGAGGACATAGTCGGTCATGGAATAGGTGGGGTCTGTCCTTTTGGAATAAATGAAGGCGTTACCGTGTATCTGGATGTTTCTTTAAAGAGATTTAAGAGTGTATTTCCGGCCTGCGGAAGTGCAAACAGTGCAATAGAACTGACTATTGAGGAGCTGGAAAAATACTCGAATTATACAGCGTGGATAGATGTATGCAAGGAGAGATAATCTGATTAGATAATATTATGTATTTTTTCAGGACAGATATTTTTATCAGCATGATTTAGCAGTGTACTGAAAGATTAATGCGGAAAGGTATAATATACATGAATAACATAGTTTTGATAGGGATGCCCGGTGCAGGAAAAAGCACAGTCGGTGTAATATTGGCCAAGGTTTTGGGAATGAATTTTATAGATTCCGATCTGTTAATTCAGAAGCAGGAGGGAATGCTTCTTAAGGATATTATAAATAAGAAAGGATTACAGGGTTACATTGATATAGAGAATGAAGTCAATAAGGCAATTTTAGCAGAGAACACTGTAATAGCAACAGGGGGCAGTGTCGTATATTGTAAAGAAGCTATGGAGCATTTCCGTAATAATGCCAAAGTAGTCTATATTAAGCTTAGCTATGATACCATAAGTAAAAGACTTGGCAACATAAAACAGAGAGGTGTAGTGCTTCGTGAGGGACAGACTTTATATGATCTGTATCAGGAGAGAACACCTCTCTATGAGAAATATGCTCACATAACAGTAGATGCGGAAGGACTTGAAATTGAAGAGTTGATGGAGAGGATACGGTATCTATATACCAAATAGTCTAATAATCCGGCCAGTTACAGCCTGAAGCCAGTATTCGAACCACTTCCTCAAGACCTTCTTTATCTGTATCGTCAAATCTGTTAAAAACAGGACTGTCAATGTCCAGTACACCCACAATCTTGTCTTTTATGATGATAGGTACTACTATTTCCGAGTTGGACTCGCTGTCGCATGCGATGTGTCCCGGAAATGCATGAACATCAGGAACTACAATAGTTTTGCCCTGAGATACTGCCGTTCCGCATACACCCTTGCCTATTGGGATATGTATGCAGGCAGGCTTTCCCTGAAAAGGTCCTAATAGAAGCTCATCATTTTTAATAAGATAAAATCCAACCCAGTTAGTATCAGGAAGAGCAAGATAGAGCAGTGCAGAGGCATTTCCCAGGTTTGGTATCACATGGGTTTCATTTTCCAGTAAAGCCTTTAGCTGTGCATGTATTAGATTATAGCTTTCCTGTTTATTCTCAGGATAAATGGTGTTATCGATAAATTCATGGCTTTTGGTATTCATTTTTGCGGTATTTCCTTTCATATGCTTCTCTTGTCAAATCTACCATGATTATAGTATTTTTCCACTATTATTTCAATAAAGACCATATAATATATGGTGAGGAGGTTAATATGAGATTATTTACAGCTGTAACTTTTGATGAAGACATAAGGGATTCCTTATATGAAGTCATAAATATGCTGCGTCCGCTAACAGTAAAAGGAAGCTTTACATTAAAAGAGAATCTGCATCTGACTTTGAATTTTATAGGCGAGACCTCTGATGTCGACTCTGTAAGAAAGGCTATGGAGCAGGCTGTTCTCAGTACGGGAATGGAGAATTTTAATATTACCATTTCCGGATTCGGAAGATTTAAGTCAAGGGATGGAGATATATGCTGGCTTGGAGTAAAAAGGGAAGAGCGATTGTGGAGGCTGCAAAGGGAGCTGTCAGATCAGCTTAGGGCTGTGGGGTTTGTGCTGGAGAAACGGGATTATACGCCTCATCTTACTCTGGCCAGAAGAGTACATTTTGCCAAAGGCTTTGATGTAAGTGAAATCTCACGAAATATTCCTGTATTGATGCAGAAAGTCGGCAAAGTCAGTCTTATGAAATCAGAGCGAATCAACGGCAAGCTTACTTATACAGAAGTGTATAGTGCGGCATTGGAATAAGCAGAAATAGAACAAACATTCGAAAAATATATTGCTTTTAATAATTTGCTGTGTTATAATATCCGCATTAAGTGGATTAGTCGATGAAGATTATCATGTTTAATGTGATATTCTTTTTATATCACAATAAAACATGGTAATTTTAATGGATAAGTGTAAATTGGAACCAAAGGTTTTTGAGCTCCTAATATGTGTATTTATGATAAATGTCCACATAGGGTTAGGTGGTCTTATATGAAGTTTAAACTGGTTTCGGATTTTGCTCCAACGGGTG
>DUQV01000042.1 GCA_012837605.1 Clostridiales bacterium
GCATCATCGCAGATTAAAATACTCTTTGCCATTTCTACTCTCCTATCATAGTGTATTATAATTGCCTTTGTTTTGTTATCTCAGTAACCCTGATACCAAATGCCTCTTCCATAACCACTACTTCGCCCTTTGCAACAAATTTTCCGTTGACCAAGACATCTATAGGTTCACCGGCCAGTCTGTTCAGCTCAATTATTGTTCCCGGTGCGAAGTCCAGTATATCCTTGATAGACTTGCTTGTCCTTCCAAGCTCAACTGTAACCTCAAGAGGTACATCCATCAATAAATCAATATTCTCGGGAGGTACTTTATGCTGTGCCATTTGCGAAAATGGTGCAAATTGTGCAGGCTGTATATTAACATCCTGAACCGGCGGCATATATGGAATCTGCTGATTCATATATGGCATCGCATTTGGTGCCATTCCGGGGATATTGGTATATGGTATGCTTTCTGTCGGTGCACTTTGCTGCACATGCTTTTCTTGTGGAGGCGGTGATGTCTTTGGCTCCCCCTTAGGTTTTGATGTTTGAGGTTTGGGAGGTATCTCGCTCTCCATAGAATTCGCCGCCATAAATTCTTTGTACAGGTTTTTAGCGAATTCAAACGGATATAACTGCATCAGTACACTGTCGACCAAATCTCCTATGATCATTTCAAATGAGACCTTAACAAATTTTCCTTTCAAAAAATCTGCTATGTCTTCGCCGCTGACATTCTCATCCATGTCAACCTTGGTTGTTGTAGGAGGTGTGATAACTACTCTGGTTTCTAACATGGAAGAAACTGATGTGGCAGCGGATCCCATCATCTGGTTCATAGCTTCGCTTATGGCGCTCAAGTGAAGTTCAGACAGTTCCCCATCTATATTGGTGCCGTCACCACCCATCATAAGATCAGCAATGACCTTAACATCATTTTCTTTTAATATCAGTATATTATTACCATCCAACCCATCCTGATAATATATCTGAATAAATACACATGGCTTGTCATAGCTGTTTGCTATATCCTTCCAAGTGGCATATTCTACAACCGGGGTTGTAATAATAACTCTTTGGTTTACTAAGGAAAACAGAGTTGTTGCGGCTGTTCCCATACTGATATTGGATATTTCACCTATAGCATCTTTTTCTGCATCTGTCAAATGCTCTGTATCATTCACATCCCCGTCATCAGTACCTAAACCGTTTAGCAGAGCATTTATCTCTTCTTGGGATAACATTCCATCCATATCTGTTACTCCTCTCCTCGTATAATTGATGAAATCTTAACCGCATAAGTGCCTGACGAGGCACCGGGTAGTGCGGTAAATTTGCTTATATTTCCAACATACACTATTAATTCATCATCCACCTTTGAATTTAGTTTTATTATATCACCCCGCTGCATATTCACAAAATCATTAACAGAAATTGTGCTTTTTCCTAATACTGCACGAAGCGGTACATTTGCTTTTGATATCGCTATTTCTATAAGCTCTTTATAGGATTTATCATCCCTAAGCTTCATTGTTGAATACCAGTACTTAGTATTCAGCTTATCTATTACCTTTTCTAAGCAGACATAAGGCAGACAAATATTCATCATACCTTCAAAGTTACCGATCTTGATATTCATGGTAACAATAGAAATCATCTCACTGGGTGAAATAATCTGTGCAAATTGCGAGTTGGTCTCTATTCGTATGAGCCGGGGTTCAATCTCAATAACATTTATCCATGGTTCACGAAGAAGGTTCGTGCATACATTAAATATCCGCTCTATAATAGAAAGCTCAATCTCAGAAAAATCTCTGACCTTTTCCAGCGGATATCCCCCGCCGCCAAGCATCCTGTCAACAATAGCATATCCCAGATTATCTGCCAATTCTATTATAATCTGTCCGTCCAGCGGAGCGAAATCGATAATTCCTAATAACACCGGGTTTGACAAAGCATTCGTAAATTCCGAATATGTAACCGCTTCGGCATTAACTACCTCCACCTGAACGTTCTTTCTCAGATAAACCGGAAGATTTGTGGCTAACAGCCTGCCATAGTGCTCAAATATTATATTGAGTGTCCTTAAGTGCTCTTTTGAGAACTTGGACGGCCTCGCAAAATCATAATTCTTGATATGCTTCTCGGTACTTTGCTTAAACTCATCTGCATCCAACTCTCCGCTGCTAATTGCAGCAAGCAGATTATCTATTTCATTTTGGGATAAGACATCGCTCATGATTTCCTCACATTCCATGCCATGTATGGCTATGCCATGTTTGGCTGTGCCATTGGCGTCTTATTCTATAACTAGCATAATTTAGCTTCCTACACCCATAATATCACAAATTAATCATAAAATCATCATTTTTTTAATCATATAATATATTTCCGAAAGATACATTAATAATAAAGTCTGATTTAAAGAGCTCCTGTATCCGGATAGTAACCTGCTCTCTGATTTTATCCTTCATAGCTTTGGCTTCATCAATTGTATATTTTGCAAATTCGTCTGATACAATCTCCTTTATATTATGCTCATACTTTGAAATGATTGGTGACAATTCCTCATAGTCACTATGAGTCATGTTCAAGGATAAGGACAGATAGAACACTGCATAATGATCTTCATCATCACTTTTTGCAAGTATGCAGGTTAGTCTTTCGTCAATTAAATATGTCTCAATATCCGATACTCCAATATTATCTATTGAATTTTCGGGAGATTCAAGCTCCAAATCAATAATCTGTGCCACTTTTTTTACCAGTGCTGTTGTTTGGTTGGCAGTGGGCACCATTACGAATATCAGGACTGCCGAAAGCACTATGTTAATTAAGCACATTGCAAGTATGATAACCGTTAAAATATTCTTTCTCATTTAAGGTCTCCCCTTCTTGGTTTATTTATCAATATATATTAAAGATGTTAATCCTATCTTCCACTGTATTCATTGAATATTCTAATCTCAATACGTCTGTTTCTGGCTCTTCCCTCTTCAGTAGTGTTAGGGGCAATCGGTTCATATTCCCCCCTGCCCGAATACTTCAGATTCTGTGGGTCAAGATTATTATTTTCCATAAGGAATTCCGCAGCATTAAGTGCTCTGGCAGTTGACAGCCAGTTATTATCTTTATATGTCGGACTTGTCATGGGTCTGTCATCTGTATGTCCTATAATCTCTACGATATATCCGTCAAATTCACTCAGGATGTCCCCTATCTTAGAAAGGATTGGTCTTGCATCCGGCAGAATATCCGCCTTACCTGAGTTAAACAGAATGGAGCCCTTCATGCTTATCTGCACATATCTGAAATCAGGGTCTATACTAAGCTCAACATATTCACCAAGATTATATTCCTCGGTCAGTTTCTCAACCGTACCGTACATTTCACCCGAGACTTCTTCCATTCTCTTTTTTATAACCTCATATGCTTCATCTATACCGCCTTCTTTGTCGGTATCATCCCCGATATTCTCCTTAGTGGTTGGATCATATTCTCCATCGTTTTCTTTCTTGCTTTCAGCCCGTTTTCCCATACTTGTCGTATACTGATCCAGATTGCTTAGCTGTGACATACCTGAAGATATAAGCGGTCCTTCTCCGAATGCCCTTCCACCGGCATCAAATATTCCAAATGAATTGGACATAGATATGGCTATTTCCTGAAACTTCTCTGCATCTACCTCAGACATCGCAAACAGCATAACAAAAAAGCAGAGTAAAAGATTCATTAAGTCCGCAAAGGTATTCATCCATGGAGCATTTCCTCCTGATGGAGCTTGTTCTTTTTTCTTTCTAGCCAATATCTTCACCGCTTTCTTCTCTTAAGGCTTCTCTACGTGTTGGAGACAGGAAGGATTTTAGCTTTTCTTCGATAACTCTTGGGTTTTCTCCTGCCTGAATAGACAGCAGACCCTCAACCATTAATTCTTTTACCATAACTTCACCGGAATTTTTTGCTCTAAGCTTTGTCGCTACAGGTATACATATCCAGTTAGCCAAAACCGAACCATAGAAGGTAGTAATTAAAGCAACAGCCATAGCAGGACCGATAGCCTTGGCATCCTCCATCTTCTGCAGCATGTTGATCAGACCGATTAAGGTACCTATCATACCCCATGCCGGACCCATCGCGGCAAGTGAATCCCAAAATCCAACTACACTGGAATGCCTGTCCTCTATACAACTCAGCTCAGTCTCCAAGATACTTCTTACCAACTCCGGATCAGTGCCGTCTACGATTAACAAAACTCCCTTTTTCAGAAAGTTGTCATCTATTCCGTTTGCTGCCTCTTCAAGAGCCAGCAGACCTTCTTTTCTGGCTATGTTAGATAATGAAATTATCTGCTTGATAGTCTCCTCTTCATTGGTAAGCTGAACCTTTAAAATAAGTGTAAAGCTTTTCAGATAATTAAGAAATCCTTTTAAACTCGGCGACATAATCATTACGCAGCAAAAAGAACCGCCAATGGTAATCAATACTGACGCAGAATCAAAGAAGTCTCCTATAACCGAAATATTCTGCCCGTTTATGATACCAAACACAACAAGCACTGCACACAATATCAATCCTAAAATAGACGCTATATCCAAATCTGCCACCTTCCATCCCTCTATATTTGCCATATGTAATCTATATCAAATTCAATATATTTCTTAAATAAATACTATTTTGCTATATGACAATCTACAATTCTCTGCACATTATTTCTTTTTTGTATAATATTACTAAATCTTTTATCTCTTGTCTACTTTCTTTTACTATTATTTTGTTGCCGGTTGTCAATTTAATTACTGTATCGGGAAGCTCTTCTATTCTCTCTATAAGCTCTGCATTAATAGTTAGTTTGCTGTCATTAAGCCTTGTTACTTCAATCATTGCTATCCCTCCCATCACTGGCTTATATGATGGGTGGCAGCATTACTGCCACCCATCACTACTGTTCTAAGTACGCAGTCATTATACACTGCTGTGCATACTTTTAATTAAAATACTGTTGTTAATTATCTCTTAAGATTAATCAGCTCTTCTAATAAAGTATCTGATGTCGTAATAATCCTGGAATTTGCCTGGAAGCCTCTCTGTGTGGTTATCATGTCGGTAAACTGTGCTGATAAATCCACGTTTGACATTTCCAAAACGCCTGTCGTAAGACCACCTCCGCCTTGGGTGGGATCCTGACCTATTCCATCGAAATCACCCGAGTTCTGTGTGGCTGCAAACATACTGTTTCCTATAGCCTCCAGACCGGCCGGATTTGAGAATGTTGCCACTGCTATCTGTCCCAAAAGCCGGCTGTCACCATTGTCATATTTTCCATATATTTTACCGGAAGCATCAATGCTGATTCCTGTCATATTACCTACCTGTTTTCCGGCTCCGATACCCTGTAGACTGCCTCTGTTTGCTTCAAGTGACGAATTGCCGCTGTTGGAATACATTGTGACCTTAGAGAAATTAATATCAATTGGTCTAAATGGATTCGCACCACCTGCATCGGCAATTATATTTAGCGTAACGCTTTCATTCGAGTTATCGATATCTCCGTCACCAACACTGACAAAGGAACCGTTTGAGCCGTTAAATACCAGCAATACACTTTCTGTAGCCGTAAGTGTTACATTTCCTGTTGTCTGATCTACAGTAGCGTCATACTGGGCATCACCGAAGGTTATACGTGTAATTCCTGATGCATCATATGTAATATTACCGTCATCATCTTTCTCTTCCAAAACAAATATGGATTTTCCTAACTCGTCCTTAATATCGATTATATCCACTGCATACACATTGGAACCCTCTGTAGCAGTCTGTCTGACTCTGATATCCGCTTTATAACTGTGTCCCATATTGTCATAGAAGCTTAAGTTTACCATCTTACCCGTAGCATTATATGCAATCTGAGTATCCTTACTGTCAATGTTGCCGGATATATATGCGGCAGTTGTAGCCTCGGGATGTGCATACAGATTCTCAGGTGACATAATATTAAGCGGCGAAACAATATCTGCTACTGTCTTAGTAGGATCATTAGGATCAACCTGCCATCCCATTACCGCGGCACCTACAGGTGTACATAAGGTACCGTATTCATCTACTCCAAATGAACCTGCTTTTGTGAAGTAATTGGTTCCTCCATAATTTACAATGAAGAATCCTTCTCCTTCAATCATAACATCAAACGGATTATCTGTTCTCTGCGATGCTCCGGGAGTATTGATAGATGATGTAATTGAAGCCACATTAGATCCTAAACCGATCTGCATGGCGTTACGGCCGGTTGTACCGGTGGCTATATTAGGTCCCGATGCACTTTGTGTAGTTTGATAAAAAACATCGGAAAAAGTTACTGAGCTTGATTTAAATCCAATTGTATTTACATTAGATATGTTGTTACCTATTACGTCCATTTTAGTCTGGTGAACTTTTAAACCTGATACACCAGAAAACAATGATCTCATCATAATAAATGACCTCCTAAACTGCTTAGTAATCATAATATCCAATCTGTCAGTCATGGATATTTAAGCCTCCAAAAGGTCCGGCTTTATATGATTACTGCACCGTCAATATTTGTGAAAACTTTTTCTTCTCCTTCATTTACCGCAGTAATTACGGTGTTATTCTTAATGTTTACGATAAATGCAAGGTTGTCTACCATTACAAGCGATTCCTTTATTCCCTTTTCATAAGCCTTCTTAGCACCAATTTCCAGACGTCTGTACTGTTCATCACTAAGGTCAATGTTTCTGCTTGCCAGCCTTTCATTGGCATGCTTTGAAAACTTAAGCTCTGACGTCACTGCTGCCTGTTTATTCTTCAGTATCTCATGAAAGGGTATCCCGGCTGCAGGCTTTGTTATTGTATTGCTGCTAAGTCTGTTCGCTACCGGTAGCTGGGAAGGTATCTTGTTTAAAGGTATATTATTCATTGTTACCTCCATCTGCCTTATCAGCGGCAAACACAATTTTTTTATCCTCTTTTATTAAGACTCTCCCGGCTCATCAGGTCCTTCCGATCCGTTAGGTTCTTCCGGTCCGTTAGGTCCTTCCGGTCCGTTAGGTTCTTCCGGTCCATTAGGTCCTTCCGATCCATTAGGCTCTTCCGGTCCGTTAGGTTCTTCCGGTTCTTCAGGATCATTTAGTTCCTCATTAGAGTTCTTTACTGTTACTGTTATCATATCCTTAACTGTCGTTAAGAGGACATCATTGAATATTACTGTTACATTGTAAGTACCGTTCGGAGCATTTTCAAATACAGATTTTGATATGGTTACCGTATTGCCCTCCAATGTGATAACAGATGCATCCAGCAGGTTTTGGTCTATCAATACTGCCACATTATCCGCTGTGGTTTCTCCTTCACCCAAATGCACATTAAAGCTCAAATCTGTCGGATTCTCAGCATCATATTCCAAATTTGCCTTCTCCAAAATACGGGGACGACCCTTTTCAAGGATATAGATATCGTCTATGACGCTATCCAGATCATCGATTGAATATAGATTGCCGTTTATGGATATTCGGGCTTTACCGTTACTTATGTTTACGAAATCCACTTTTCCGCCGACTTCATTGATGGTTCCGGTCTCACTCTTTGTCCTTACAATAACATTCTTACCCACCAAGCTGAGTGCTTGAGAATTGGAGGTTATTGATCTTAGATTCTGCATCTGCTCCAATTGGGAAAAGGTTGCCAGCTGAGCTATATACTCGGTATTGGAGCTGGGGTTAAGCGGATCCTGATACTTCATCTGTGTAATCAGAAGCTGTAAAAATGCGTCCTTACCCAGTTCGTTCTTTGCTGTTTTGTCAGTGCCGGGTGCTCTGTTATTCTGTTCAATCACGCCATCTTTGACCGTCTTAATCAGTTCGCTCATGGCTTTCCTCCTTATTTTTTACTCTAATACTATGCTGTGTAATCAATGGTGTAACCCGCTGTGCCTGCAAGGATTGCATCAGCTTTCTCTAAGGGTTCTTCACTCATGGTCACAGCTTCTTCGAAGGTAATCCTATGTCCGCTTCTTTGCTTTTTGTTCATATGCTGATTAGCATCATCGGAATGGCTTTCCTGATCGAACGTATAGCTGGCTACCGTGACTTCAATAGACTCTACTTTAATTCCCTGTTGGGCAAGTGTGTCTTTGAGCATTATTAGCTGTCCTTCTACTGCTTCTTTGGCTATTTCATTTTGTACGGTAAAATGCGCTGTCATTACTCCATCTCTTGAGCTGACTGTCAGGTTTACCTTACCCAGATGCTCCGGATAAAGCTGAAGCTCCATTGATGTCTGCTCCGGATTAATAACTACACGGATCTGCTCAATAATCTGCTGTGCAATCTCTCTTATGTCATATAGACTGACATTATCGTCGGTAAACTCAATAATCGGCTTATCATAATGTGCATCCAGCCTATCAAGGAATACTTCAAATCCGGATTCGCCAGATTTATCAGATTTTGATTCTCCGTCATTTGTGTCCTTCAACCCTTGGTCGCTCTTAGATGTAACTACAGTCCTTTGTTCACTTGTGCCGCTGTCCTCGGATACTTTTTGGAATCTGATAACCTTACTTCCATCTTCATCATCTTCTTTCGTATCCTTAGGCTGTTCAGAGCCGGCTGCGTACTGCTGCATCTTTATTTCACCGCCACCGTCTGCTGCATCACTGTCTTTTATTACTGTACTCTGCTCTAAGATCAGCTTAAACTCATCATCTGTAAGTTTAAGGTTCGTTTGATCTTTGATTTCATTTACCGCAGCAATCAGGCTTTGGAAGGTATCACCCAGCTGCTCATCCACCAGCATTACAAAGGGGTCAGTTTGACCGTTGTTTGCAAGAAACAACTGCATAATTACCTGCGGGTCTGCCAGATCTGACAATTCCAATCCCATATCCTTCATCATGACATCAAGTTCCTCAGGTGTCAGATCTAATGCTTCAATAATGACTTCCCTGATTTGATTAAGCATGATCAGAATTCCTTCAGCCAAACTGTTATAATCTAAGTCATCTGCTTTCTGTTCATCATTTGACATCACTTTGTTTGTCTGAATATCAGAACCGTTGCTGTCAGCCTGCATTATGCTGTTATTCTGATTCGTAGACAGGCTTGTGTCAGTATTATTAATGCTTTTTGTCTGTGTATCGTTTGTATTCGTCTTTGCATCAATAACTTTGGTATCCCGTTCTATACTGCCGTTAAGGAACAGTTCAAATCCATTTCTTACGGATCCTTTAGCGGCATTGGCAGGACCTCTGATTGTAATTCCCATACCAAGAGCTTGTATTGGTATGCTTTGTGCCATCATCCTCTCTCATCCCTCCTTTCTTTTTGGTCACCATATTATGGTGTCCTATATTTATCTACAATAGGGATGTCTGTTGATTCCCTATTTAGATGCGAGTCTCTCTTCATCCATATCAAGCATCTTCTTAGTTATCTTTGCTGCCAGAACATAATCCATCTCTGCCAGAATAGCTGCACTTTCCTTCGGTTTCATAACAAGCAGCATCTTTGCTACTGATTCCACATCTGCTGTCATGGTTTCAAGTATTCTGGCCGCAGCCTTAGGATCCATGTTTCTGTATATATTGGCTTTATCCTGAATTGCTCCCGAGTACTGCAGCTGCTCAACAACCTGCCTGTATATTTCCTCTGCATTGGATGGACTTATATTCTCGTAGAATTTTTTATATTCCTCTATATCAGGAGCTGCCTCTGCAAATACTACATTTTTATCAAATTCTTTTTTTTCTTTCTCAAATTCGCTCTGCTTCTCTTCAAATATTCTTAGTCTTTCCAACTCTGCCTGTAAATCAGCCTTCTCTGTGTCCTTATCTTTAACCTTATCTTCCAGCTCTTCGATGGTGACTTCCAGTTCCTTTATCTTTGCTACTGCTTCAGCGAGTGAGCTGTAGGCATAGTCTTTTTCAATTGCCAGCTGCTCTTCTGATATATCCGGAAGTATTTTGTTTATTATCGGAACATCTTTTATTATAGGTCTTAATACCCCTGATCCAAAGCCTCCAACATCAAATTTGATTAAAAGTCCAAATATAGCGAACCATATGATGGCTATTAACAGGGCAATCAAGACTGTTAATACCTTACTGCCTTCTTTCTCTGCCCGATCTGCCTTGTTTTTTCTTGCCATTTTCTATCCTCCTCTTAAAGCAGTAAGCCATTATAGTTAAAGCTGTTTCGCTCGTCAATCTCCTTCTGCTCTTGTGCATTAACTTCTGACAAATAATCCTGCCATGCCTTTTCTTTAAGCCTTTCTTGAGCCTTTCTCTCAATCATTGCATTGTTTAGACGAACTCTTGCAATCTCAAGGTTCTGTGCAGCTGTTTTAACAGCTACCTTCTGATTCTCAATTTTCTGCTTCATAATATCTATTGCTTCTGAAAGCTGTCTCATTTTCTTAATATTCAGCTTACAGTTGATCTGCTCTCTCTGCTCCTGCTCATAGTGAGATTTTTTATCTTCCAAATTTTGAAGCTTGTCCTCCTCAACAGTCAGGCGGTTTCTCGCTCTGGCATATGACAGCTTCGCTTGATCCTCAAGCCGCAGCTTTATCCTTAATATGTTTTCCATGCTATAGCGGAATTTCTTCATAATTATTCGAAAATCTCCTTTAACATGATAATCTCCTGTTCAAAAGCAAGCTTTTCACCTACATCTTGCATAAGGAATTCATTTACACTCTTTATTTTGGAGATTGCAAAATCAATTTCAGGATTAGACCCGCTTTTGTATGCCCCAATATTTATCAAATCCTCTGCTTCCTGATAAGTGGCAAGAACATTCTTTAGTTTTCCTGCTGCTTCTTTATGATCATCGGAAATAATATTGTTCATTACACGGGAAATACTCTGTAATACATCAATTGCAGGATAGTGGTTTCTGTGAGCAAGTTTTCTTGATAACATAATGTGTCCGTCTAATATGCTTCTTGCGGTATCTGATATCGGCTCATTAAAATCATCTCCGTCAACCAAGACCGTATATAGTCCTGTGATAGAACCTCTGTCAGAGTTACCTGCCCTTTCCAATAATTTAGGCATCTCAGTATATACACTGGGGGTATATCCTCTTGATACAGGAGGTTCCCCCGATGCTAACCCTATCTCTCTCTGCGCCATGGAGAATCTTGTTAGGGAGTCCATCATTAGAAGAACATCCTTTCCCCGGTCTCTGAAATACTCCGCTATTGCTGTAGCAGTCTTGGCAGCTTTTTTTCTTATGAGAGCCGGTTTATCCGAGGTTGCGACAACAACCACGGAACGCTTTAATCCCTCTTCACCCAAATCTCTCTCAATAAATTCCCTAACCTCTCTGCCACGTTCTCCGATAAGTGCTATTACATTCACGTCTGCTTTGGTGTTTCTTGCGAACATACCAAGCAATGTACTTTTTCCCACTCCACTACCGGCAAATATCCCTATTCTTTGACCCTTACCCACGGTTAGCAGACTGTCTACTGCTTTAACACCAAGGGGTAATACCTCATCAATAATCTTTCTTGTTAAAGGATCCGGAGGCGGTGCTTCAGCCTCATAAAACTGTGTACAGGTAACAGCATGTCCGTCAATAGGATTTCCAAGCCCGTCTAAAGTTCTTCCAAGAAGCTCTTCTCCTACAGGAACCTTAAATGATCCGCCTGTATTCTCTACAATGCTACCGATTCCCAAACCGGTCATATCATCGTAGGGCATGAGAATTATTCTATTATCCTTAAAGCCTACTACCTCAGCAAGTTTCTTTTCTTGAGCTTCGGTTTTTACGAGGCATATATCATTTAGGTTGGATGATGGTCCGGTAGCCTCTAAGGTTAAACCAACCATTTTTACTACTTTGCCGTATTCTTTATGATAGCTTTTATCCAAGAGCGGTCTGTATTTATCGAAGTTTATAGCTTTCATATATTCCTGCTTTCTAGGTTGAATACTCATAGCTTATCGTTTATATCGACATTTTTGCTTGAATTCTAAACACTTGAAAGAAGTTTTAAGTCGGTTATCAAATTATCAAGCTGTACATCTAAGCTGCAATCAATCAGTCTGTTCTCGGATTCTATAAAACACTGATTCTTGCCAAGCTGAGCATCAACAACAATCTGAATCTCACTGTTAATGATTCCTTCTATGTATTCCTTTTTGTCGGACAGGGTATTAAAGTCTTCACTGCTTACCCGTATTGTAAAATCCTCACCGCTGTCGTCATTTTCCAAAGCCTTCCTGACCAAGTAAAGAATAATCTCAGTCTTATCTTCAGCTAATATACCTGTAAGCTTAGTAATCAGTGACATTAAGAGCTCTGCAACATGTCCCTCGATTCCGCCCAGTAATTGTTTATATTCTTTCTGTTGTATTTCTTGTTGCTTTAACAGATTGTCTTTCATATGCTGAATCTCAGCACGACCGGTATTCAATCCTTCTTCATAGCCTAACTTTTTTCCTCTTTCTCTGGCATCATCTTCAATTCTTTGGGCTTCCTTTTTTGCTGCCTCTATAATAGCCGCAGCTTCTTTCTTGGCTTTTTCAATAATCTCATCCGCCCTTTTCATCTGCTCCTCATCACTGCCAATCGGGTCTACCACAACAGCACTGATACCTTCCTCAAAGCCTTCATTGCTCTGCAAAAGAGAAAGCTTGCTTTTTCTTTTGGTTTGAAGCTCTTCATCTCTGTCTTTATAATCAATCGTCATCTTTGCTTTTGGCTCATATCGAATGGTATAGGATTTTATTATGTTAGACAATTATCTCGTCACCTCCGCCTCTGGAGATAATGATTTCGGATGAATCCTCAAGCTTTCTTATAACATTTACTATTCTTTGCTGTGCCTCTTCAACATCCTTTAAGCGTACAGGTCCCATATATTCCATATCTTCTCTTATCATTGCAGCAAGACGTTTCGACATATTGTTGAAGATAACATTTTGAACTTCCTCAACCGCACCCTTAAGAGCAACTGCCAGCTCGTTGTTGTCAACCTCTCGAAGAACTCTCTGAATGGATTTATCATCAAGGCTGAGAATATCTTCAAATACGAACATCTTCTTCCTGATTTCATCAGCAAGCTCAGGCTCTTCAATTTCCAATGTTTCCATAATATGCTTCTCTGTTCCACGGTCTACAGTATTAAGTATCTCTACAATAGAGTCAACACCACCTACAATTGTATAATCCTGATTCATTAAGGATGCCAGCTTGCGTTCCAATACCTTCTCAACCTCTTTAATTACATCAGGTGATGTTCTGTCCATCATGGCTATACGCTTGGCAACATCCGCCTGCTTGTCAGGAGCCAACGAAGATATAATGGTGGCAGCCTGAGATGAAGAAAGGTATGAAAGTATAAGTGCTATGGTCTGTGGATGCTCATCCTGTATGAAGTTCAATAATTGAGTAGCATCTGTCTTTCTGACAAATTCAAATGGTCTGACCTGTAATGATGCAGTCAGCTTGCCAATGACCTCTCTGGCCTTATCAACTCCCAAGGCTTTCTCCAGCAGTTCTTTCGCATATGTAATTCCGCCTTCTGCAATATACTGCTGTGCCAGACAGATTTCATAGAATTCGTCCAAAACCTGATCTTTAACTGCAGAGGATACGTTGCGGGTGTTAGCAATTTCTAATGTTAACGATTCTATCTCATCTTCCTTTAAATGCTTAAATATATTGGCTGAACGCTCCGGTCCCAACGAAATTAGTAATATAGCTGCTTTCTGGATTCCGCTTACTTCACTGCTTTGTCTTGCCATTATTCTCATCCTTTCCTTGGCATGTTATCTGTACACTGAATGAAAGACTTAATTCCAGTCTTCATTTAGCCAGTTGCGAAGAAGCTGAGCTACGGCATCCGGCTTCTCATCAACAAATTTCTCTATCATTCTGCGTACCTCGGAGACCTCGCTGAAATCAATATCCTCAATGGTCTGGCTTTCTTTGGTAGTTGCCAGAAGCTGTTCAACGGATAATTCCGGCTCAAGCTCAGTAACCTCAACGGGCACTATACCCTTAAATACTACAAACAGTAATAACGCCACTATCAGAACAGCAAGTATAATCTGAAGATAGTCTGTCCATTCTCTTATCTTTACAACCTTTGGAACGAATACGGGCTGTTCTATTGCTGTTATATGTATATCATTTTCAGCAATACCTGTTGCCAAAGATACCATTGAAATTATATCAGGATCTACATCCAGCTTAACTTCTTCACTATTCGCCCTGACATATTCATCGAAAGTCATTTCATCCAATAACCCGTCTGCCTCAAGCTCTTCCTCAGTAATGGTCTTTATATTCCTGAGAAGTATACTTACTGAGGACTCTTCATGAATAATGGCATCCTCCGCATATTTAATACTGGTGCGCCTTTCACTTGGAAGAAAATCATATTCCTCGATTTCTACACTTCCTCTGGAGGTTGATGAATCCTCTATCATATAATCTGTTTCATCATTTGAGGATGTTCCCGGAACACCTCCGCCATATGAACCGGCATTTTCAGAGCTGTATGTATAACTGTGACTTAATACTCCCTGTTCCTGTCCTTCTGCAGGCAGATACTCTATAAACAGCTCATCAATCTCTTTGTAATCATACGTCAAATTAGGCATGATAACCACATCATCATACCCGCTCTTTATTAAACCCATATATATATTATTAATAAAGGTGTTTCGAAGCATTTCACGGTATTCTTCTTTAGAGCTTGCAACCCCGGAATACAAATCCTGTGCACCACTAAAAAGCAGATTACCGTTCTGATCTGCCACCTTTATATTATCCGTAGTACTGTTACCGATAACTGAAGCCACTACCTCAGCTATGGTTTTTGCCGTTTCCTTTTTAAAATCATTATTCACCGTAAGAAGAACGCTTGCGCTGGTTTCTCTCTGGGTGGTAAGAATAGAATTGGTGTCATCCACCGGTATGTAATAGACCTCTGCTTCCTCAACTCCCTCCATGTTTTTTATAAATTTCCGAAGTTGATTCTGCATATAAAGATTTAATTTGAGATTACGATCGCTGTTAGTCGTACTAAGACTATTATTTAAAAGCTCGTCAAGAGTTATTCCTGTTGACGGCATATCATTACTCGCCAGTAATAAAACCGCATCAGAATATCTTTTTAAATCAACTGAAACAGTCACACGATCAGAGCCGAGCTTGTATTTAATTCCCTCGGATTCCAGCAAATCAACGACTTTACTTGCTTCTTTGGTAGATTCTGTTATAGTCAGTTCTCTGTATTCTACTCGCCCCGTAATATATATTAATACTGCAAATGCTATGATAATTATACTGACCACACTTATAAGAATGGTCTTTTGCTTAGCGGTGTATTTGTTCCAAAAATCCAAAAGCTGTTTGGGTATTTGCTTCAGTCTCTCTACCATTATACCTACTCCTAAATAATTGATTTAACTAAAACTGCAGATTCATAATCTCTTTATAAGCATCTAATACCTGATTGCGTACCGCGATAGTGAATTGCAGTGCCAGGTTAGCTTTTTGCTGTGCGATCTGCAAATCATGAGTATTGTCCAGAAGACCGAGGGAAAAAGCCATTTCTGCTTCCTCAGCTTCATTGGTATAACGATTTGTTTCCTTTATCATATTAACCGCTGCATCGAATAGGGTCTCAAAAGCTGCGTTCCTATTCTCCTTTACTCCAGCATCTGCACTATAACTCCCTATTTTACCAAGCTCATTTATTGCACCTATACTTTGTATGTTCATGTCCACATATCTCCCTCAACCCTCAATTTAGTAGAAACCTATTTGCCCACTTCCAATCCCTTTAATGCCATGTTTTTTGTTGCATTAAAGGCAGTAACATTAGCCTCGTAGGATCTGGTTGCATCAATCAAATCCGTCATTTCCTGAACAATATTAACATTGGGATAGGTAACATAGCCTTCCTCATCCGCATCAGGATGGTTAGGATCATATACCTTACGCATGGGTTTACTGTCTTCAATTATTCCGGAAACCTTAACTCCATTGCCTATGATACCGGCTGTCCTCATAAATACCTCTTGGAAAGGCGTGGCATCCTTTTCGGCAAACACTACTGCTTTACGACGATAAGGCTCCCCGTTCTCATCGCGTGTGGTATTAACATTGGCAATATTCTGTGAAATAATATCCATCCGAAGCCGCTGGGCAGTCATACCACTGGCACTTATATTCATCCCGCTAAAAGCTGACATTCCATTCCTCCTAGATAAACTATAAAATATGAAACATACAACGGAGGAATTTTCCTCCTAGATAAACTATAAAATATGAAACATACAACGGAGGAATTTTCCTCC